>JAJZSS010000074.1 GCA_021849525.1 Chloroflexota bacterium | reverse complement strand
ATGATCTGGGCAACTTTATCGTTACCATAGCGACGAGCAGTGTACTGCAGCATTTCGCTGCGCCGGTCGTCACGGAAGTCCAGGTCGATATCGGGCATGGAGATACGCCCCGGATTCAAGAAGCGCTCGAAAATCAGCCCATGCTCAACAGGATCGACATTGGTAATGTCCAGGGTGTACGCCACAATCGAGCCGGCGGCCGAGCCACGGGCGTTGTACCAGATGCTCTGTTCGCGGGCGTAGCGGCATAAATCCCACACGATCAAGAAATAGGTGTCAAAACCCATCTGGTGGATAATTTTCAGCTCGTATTCCAGGCGCTGGCGATAAACCGTGTCGCTGGCTCGCTCTCCGAAACGCCGTTCCAGGCCTTGCTCGCACAGATCGCGCAGGTAGCTTTCTGCGGTGTTGCCTTCTGGTACCTCGAACTGAGGCAGGTGATAGCCCTTAAAGCTCAGATCCACATTACAGCGGTCTGCAATCAGCAGGGTATTACTCAACGCTTCAGGGACTTCGGCAAACAGGCGACCCATTTCCTGTGGGCTGCGCAGGTAATACGAGGGATCGGTCATGCGCATCCGGTTGGGGTCGCTCAGCAGTGTGCCGGTCTGGATTGCCAGCATGATATCCTGGTAGCGATGATCGGCTTGATCCACATAATGCACGTCATTGGTCGCCACGAAGCGGGCATCATAGCGCCGGCCCAGATCGAGCAGCTGCTGGTTGATGCGATCCAGCTCTTTAATGTCATGCTGCTGAAGCTCCAGGAAGAAACGATCGGCGCCGAAGACTTCGTAATACCAGTCCAGAGACTTCCTGGCTGCTTCCAGGCTTTCATTCTGGATCAGGCGCGGCACTTCGGCAGACATACACCCAGATGTGCAGATCAGTCCCTCGGCGTGCTGGGCCAGAAATTCGTGATCCACACGGGGATAATAATAAAAACCGTCCAGCTGGGCTGCACTGGCGATTTGCAGCAGGTTTTTGTAGCCAGTTTCATTCTCTGCCAGCAGCAGCAAATGGGAAGAACGTTTGTCCAGCTGTGGATCGCGATCCTTCATCGAGCGCGCTGCCATGTAGGCTTCAATCCCTATGATAGGCTTGATTCCGGCAGTGGTGGCTTTATTATAAAAATCGATGACCCCAAACATGGTGCCGTGATCGGTCAACGCCAGGGCTGGCATCTCCATTTCCCTGGCACGGGCTACCAGCTTATTGAGGTCGCTGAAACCATCCAGTAATGAATATTCAGAATGGACGTGTAAATGGACAAACGACATGCACAACCAGCCTTATCAATGGTAATCAAATCCGGCGAAAAAATAGCCGCCAACCCACTGCCAACCGTAACAACCCCCATACCGATCCTGGAAATTGCCTTCCAGGCTGTGAATCCAGCTAATGGGATTATAGCACGCCACCTGCTATCCCGCTCTCAGCGGCCGAATTCTTTAAGATTAATATTTGGATGGTCCGTCAGCGGCAGTATCGCCCAATTCACATGCACCCTGCCTCTCAGCTAATTCTAAACTCACTATGCTATAATCGGCCCGAAAGGGTGCAATTTATGCTAAAAAGATTCGTTCGCTTGTTTGGTGGCGACCCTAACCAGCGCGCCATTGATAAATATACCCAGATCGTCGATGAGATCAATAGCCTGGAGAGTGCAACCGAAGCCCTGACCCGGGAAGAACTGGCCAATAAGAGCAGTGAATTTCGGGCTCGATTAGCAGAGGGCGAGACCCTGGATGACATCCTGCCAGAAGCATTCGCGGCTGTGCGCGAAGCCAGTAAGCGCACCCTGGGCCTGCGCCATTACGATGTCCAGTTGATCGGCGGGATTGCCTTACATCAAAAAACAATTGCTGAAATGCGCACCGGCGAAGGCAAGACCCTGGTAGCCACCCTCCCCGTCTACTTGAATGCATTGACCGGGCGTGGCGTCCACCTGATCACTGTAAACGATTACCTGGCGCGGCGTGACGCACGCTGGATGGCGCCGATCTACAATCTCTTAGGCATGAGCGTGGGGGTCCTGCAAATGGCAGCCCGCACCGAGAACGGCAAAAAAGCATTTCTGGTGGACCTGGAACGCAGCTCCCCCCACGAAGATCAGCATCAATTGGTGATGGTCGATCGCAAAAAAGCCTATGAGGCAGACATCACTTACGGCACCAACAGTGAGTTTGGTTTTGACTACCTGCGCGATAACATGACGATGCGCCTGGAGGATCGTGTCCAGCGCGAGCATTATTACGCCATCATCGATGAGGTCGATAACATCCTAATCGATGAAGCCCGGACCCCCTTGATTATCTCCGGGCCTGCCCAGGATGAAAGCGAATGGTATATTCGCATGGCGCAAGTAATCCGCAGCCTGCGCCCCGAGGATTATGAAGTCAATGAAAAGGATCGCAATGTTTCGCTGACCGAGCTGGGCGAAGTACACGCTGAGGAATTGGTCGGCATGGCGCTGCGGGATCCGGATCGCCCCGAAGATGTAACCCCGGAGCAGGCCCGTTTGCTGGGCTACCTGGAACAGGCTCTGCGCGCCCAATTTTTATTCAAGCGCAATAAGGATTATCTGGTCCAGGCCGGGAAAGTGATCATTATTGATGAGTTCACCGGGCGATTAATGCCCGGGCGGCGCTGGTCGGATGGTCTGCACCAGGCGGTGGAAGCTAAAGAAGGCGCCAAGGTCCAGAGCGAATCGGTCACCTATGCCACGATCACCATCCAGAATTACTTCCGGATGTATGAAAAGCTGGCCGGGATGACCGGCACTGCGCTCACCGAAGCAGAGGAATTCGATCAAATCTACAAGCTGGAAGTCCTGGCAATCCCCACCAACCTGGAATACCAGGCCATGCGCCCAGAGCTGAACCTGACCACGATCGATACCAAAGATGAGGAAGGCTACAAATACACGTATTACGCCCAGGCTGGCGATCCTGCCAGGCAACCGGTATATTTCAAGCGGAAAGATTATCCGGATGTAATCTACCGCACCCAGGAGACCAAGCTGCGCTCGATTGCCCAGGAAATCCTGCGCCATCACGTACAGGGTCGCCCAATGCTGGTGGGCACCACCTCAGTAGAGCTTTCCGAGCGCGTCTCTAACCGCCTGCGAGCCGAACCACTGCGCCGGTTGGTGCTGACCATTCTGATCCGCCAGGCCTGGTTTTCCACCAACCACAAAGAAGAGGATGGCCGGGTGGTCCCGGAGCTGCAGTATCTCAACCAGCCCATCGAAGACCTGGATATCCCTGCCATGCGCAAGATGGCCCGCGACGTGGGTATCTCCTTTAATCCAGAAGACCCAGACAACGTTCAGCGGCTGATGGATTTCTTGAATATCCCCACCGCCGATCCTGAGCGCATGAACGCAGCTCTCAAAGCGGGAATTCCTCACCAGGTATTGAACGCCCGCAAGCATACCGAAGAGAGCCAGATCATCGCCGGGGCAGGCGCATTTGGAGCCGTGACGATCGCGACCAATATGGCCGGGCGTGGGGTGGATATCAAGCTGGGCGGTGAGCTGGCCGAGGAAATTCTCGCGGTGGTCAACCGCGTCCTCAATCGCGCCGGTCATGATGATCCCTATGATATGACGATGGAACAGCGCCGGGCAGCCCTGCTTGCCATGGACCCGGCTGATATTGGCATTCATGGCTCAGAGGTCCAGTACTTCTTACAGCATATGGATGATATGGAGCGGGTGCGTGAGCTGGGTGGCTTGCATGTTATCGGCTCAGAGCGGCATGAGGCGCGGCGGATTGACAACCAGCTGCGCGGCCGGGCTGCCCGCCAGGGCGATCCCGGCTCTTCACGATTTTACCTCTCGATGGAAGACGAGCTGATGCGCCTATTCGGCGGCAGTCAGGCTGACAATTTGATGCAGCGCCTGAAAATTGATGACGCCCTTCCGCTGGAGGTGGGATTGGTCTCGCGGATTGTCGAGCAGTCTCAGACCCGGGTAGAAGGATCCAATTTTGACGTGCGCAAGCATCTGCTGGAATATGATGATGTCCTGAACACACAGCGCGCCAAGATCTACGCCCAAAGGAACCTGATCTTTACCAAGGACGATCTGAGCGAAGATGTATCCGAAATGCTGCGCGCCGAAGTCAACCGGCGGGTGCCTCTGGCCCTGGAGGATGAGGAGGGCCCCTGGAAGCTCCTTTCCTGGCTGGACCAAACCCAGCCGCCCCTGAATATCGGCGGGTTGCTCGTCCCATCCTATACGCTGAAGTTGTTGGCCGATGCGGTGATCAACACAGCCAAAGCTTCCGGCAGTTTTGACGAGAGCACGGGGTCCATCCCGGTCCAGGAAGGGCGTAAGATTCTCCTGCAGGTGATGCATGCGGCGATTGCCAGCGAGCAAAATCACCTCACCGCGACGGTGAGTACCTTGCTCAGCCAGAGCGAGGAGCGCCTCAAAGAGCAGATTACTGAGCGTATGGATTTATTGGATACTTTTATTGAAGGCGTCCAGCTTGGAGATGAAACCGATACTCGCAAGCCGGTGGAACTGGCGAACGAGCTTTCGGGCCTGCTGCGCCTACCTCTGCGCCTGTCCCCGGACCAACAGCGCGCCCTGCGCGACCAGCCGCGTACGGCCAGGGAGGATATATCCGAGCAGGTCGAAGCCCTGCTCACCCAGCAAGCAATTCTGCGCCTGGTGGGGGCGGTCGAGCGGCGCCTGGAAGAAAGCCTGGAGCTCGACTCTGCCAGTCTGGCCCAGGAAGATTGGGACACGATTGGCGAAAGCATCCTGGAGAGCATCCATAAGGTATTCGAGCGGCGCCAGGAGCGCTTCCTGGGCGAACAAGGCTCGATCATCAAAGACCTCGACAACACCCTGGCGAAGCTGAACAACCCTCCCCTCCAGCGCGGCCATTTGATTTACCTGTTTGTGGTGCTTACCGAAGGACAGCGCGCCAGTTTCGATAAGAAAACTCACCGCCGGGTATGGACCCGCACGACCCGTCTGATCTACTCCTATTATGCAGCCCAGGTGATCAAAAACCGCGACCCCGAAGAAGTCACGGAGGATGTGCTCGCACACCTGCAAAAAGCCGAAGACACGATCCGCCGCTCCTGGGGAATTGCAGAAATGCAGCGCCTGGGCGGGCAGAGCCTCACCAGCCTCGATGAAAACCTCCAGGCCTCAATCCGGAATGTGCTTGGCGCTGAGCAAACGCAAAAATTCGCTGGAACGGAGATCAGCAGCCTCCCAGGTGATATCCAGCAGAGTCTGGTTGATCTCTTTGGCCGGCGCGTCCAGACGAACAATTATCGCGGGCTGCTGCTGGGTGTGATTACTGAGCTGTGGGTGGATTATTTGACCCAGATGGAAGGTTTGCGGGTCTCGATCGGCCTGGAAGCCTATGCGCAGCGCGACCCGCTGGTACAGTACAAATCACGCGCCTTTGAGCTTTTCCAGGTCCTGCTGGACAATATGCGCCTCGGCGTGGTAAGCCGGATGTTCACTTACCGTCCGCGCCAGGCTGCCCCCCAGACTACCTGGGATGAGAGCAACAATAACGCCGCTCCCGAAGATTCAGGCCAACCGCAGGAATCGATCGAAGAAGACGCTGATAATGAGGTTGAAAACGGGGAAGAGGGCGAGGAGGCTGCGCCGGTTGCCGCCCAGCCAGGCGCAAATCGCAATCTATCCACCTCCAAGAAGCGGCGGCGGCGGCGCAGATAACGATTGGTTTAAACTACATCCAGGCCAGGCGAGGGTTTAACTTTCTACCCGGCGTTCCCACTCGGTGACTGCTGAGTGAATCAAGGCGCGCACTTCAGCATCCGGGACATCATCCACACCCGGGTACTGGTCCAGCCCAACCATCACAACCATGCCTTTGCCAGGAATTTCCAACAGACGGACTGCCCGGGTAATCGCCGGCTCGGCTGCCAGCTTTTCCTGCAAGATCTCATCGATTTGAGCCGCGATGCTGGCAGGTGGCGGCTCGGGCTTCCGCACATCGGCCAGGATAGCCCGTGAGAGCAAGTCCACCGGTCCGACGCGCGCCGGCTTGGACTGGCTGGATGGTGGAACAGCAGGAACGGCTGTTTCTTCCGGTTGAGCAGATTGGGTAAATGCCTGAGGCGATATTACCACCGGTTGGTCGCCAACCCAACGGCGCAGCTCATCCAGTGTTTTCTTCAGAGTATCCAGCCCTTCGGCAGAAAGCTCACTGGCAGCTTTCGCCTGTTCGCCTTTTACCCCAACCAGCAGCTGGCTGCGGACCGGGTCGCGCCACACGCGCAGCAGCCCGGTTTCTTTTTTCGCTCCCTGTGCTGCCACGGGCTTATTCGATCCCGGATTCCGCAGAGAAAACACCAGGGTGCCGATTGCGATCCCAATTGCCAGGGCTATGGCAGCGACCAGTAAAACGAGTTGTAGCTCTGTCATTCCGTTTCCTCACGCGTCTTTCCCTGTCAAGACCTGGCAAGACGGGCAGTAATGGGTGCTGCGCTGTCCCACCACAAAACGTTCTACCGGCATTCCGCAAACCGGGCAAGGCTGACCGGTGCGTTGATAAACCCTCAAGTACCGCTGGTAATCCCCGCCGCGATACACCCAATCGATGCTGGTGCCGTGCCGGTCAATTCCTTCCTGTAACACCTGGCGCATGCTTTGCAGCAAATTCTGGCTCTGCTCCCAGGTGACCGCACTGGCGATCATCGAAGGATGGAGCCTGGCCAGGTGTAAAGCCTCATCCGTATAGATATTTCCCATTCCAGCTAAAAAATGCTGGTCGAGCAATAACGGTTTAAGCTGCCGCCGGGTCTTATGTAATCGATTATATAACCCCTCCCCATCTAACGACCTATCAAAAGGTTCAGGTCCGAGATTGCCCAGGACAGTTAGAGGATCGGCTACCAGCCACATGCGTCCGAATTTCCGCGGGTCATTAAAAGCCAGCCGCCAGCCATCCTTAAATTCAAGCACTATACGGTGATGAGGCGCAATCTCAGCCGAGCCCGGCTCGACCAGCAGGTCGCCGCTCATCCGCAGGTGAATCAGAAGGTTGTCGTGAGTAAGATTGAGCAGGAGGAACTTGCCGCGCCGGCCAATTTCCAGGAGTTCCTGCCCCGGCAGGCGGGCTTGAAAATCAGCCGCATTCGGCTCAGCCACGCTGCGCGCCCACAGCACCT
>JAJZSS010000073.1 GCA_021849525.1 Chloroflexota bacterium | reverse complement strand
CTGGTTCAGCCACACATGCACCATCGCGATCCGCCGCGGGGCCGGCTGCCCGCCCTGCGCACGGCATGCCGCCGCTGACGGCGGCAGCGAGAACCCCATGGCACCGCCGCCGCAGGGGACATGCGCGTGCCAACTGGCAGGCACGCCGGCCAGCCCCCCTGAAAAGATCCATCTCAAACGCAGCCGGTTGGTTTGGGCAGGCCGGCAATCTTGCAGGCCCCTTTCGCCGGGCCGCTGGGAAATAACTCGTAGATCGTCTTGAGCTGGAAGCCGGTATCCTTACACAGCTTGCGGATCATCGGGGCGATCCCGAACTGCTTGTAGTAGTCGCGCAGATAGTTGACCACTTTCCAGTGGTCTTCAGTAAGCACGTCCACATCTTCCATCTTGGCGATCGCCTCTGCCAGCGCTTCGCTCCAGACATCCGGATCCTCAAGGAAACCATCTTCGTCAACGCTAATTGCTGAACCTAATACATCCATTACAGGCATTTTTACCTCCATGTGCTGGTCTCCAGGTCCGGCAGTTTCACACCCGGACCTGGAGAAAGCGATTAATTCTAACTTTCAGGCAGCTTGATAAAGGTTGCCCCGCCGTAAGAAGTGAACTCCAGCGTACCTTCGTTCACCAGCTCGGTCAGGATCAGTTTTACCAGGCGATTTTCCAGGTCGAGCCCCTTGGCTACGTCCCGGCTGGTCATCATCTTACCCTTGGCCTTGAAGTACTCCAGGACTTTTACTTTGAGTTCTTCCATTGGCATGTCACTCATTAGAAACCTCGCTTACCACTTGAACGTAGGTGTCGAGCGGAAGGTATCGGATGCCATGGTGAAATCATCGATGAGCTGGACCTCGAACGGGATGCCGGACAGATCGAAGAAGCGCTCCCAGCCGATACGGTCGATCCACTCGCCCATGCGCTCGTGTTTGTGGGCGTGGCTGGCCCACACTTCGACGATATTGCGCACCGCGGAGGTCACTTCGGGCCAGCGGGGTGGGTTGTTGGGCAGGAAAGGGATCACCAGGCGCGAGAATTTAGGTGGCGTCCGGGCGCTGGAGATCTTGCCGCCCACCCAGATGGAAACACCATCACCAACCGGATCGGCAACCGGCATGCCCGGACACATGGTGTAGCAGTTACCGCAGTACATACAGCGATCTTCGTTTACGACCAGCGATTTGTTCTTCGGATCGGGGCGGATGGCGCCGGTAGGACAGGCTGCGATCACATTGGGGATCTCGCACTTCGCCTGCACAATTTCGTGATTGACTTTCGGTGGTTTGCGATGGATACCCAGGATGGCGATATCCGAACAGTGCACCGCACCGCACATATTCAGGCAGCAGGCCAGGGAGATGCGGCAGTACGCCGGGAGCTTCATGTCGACGAAATATTCGTACAGGTCGTCCATGACCGATTTGACAATCCCGGAGGCATCGGTGGCGGGGGTATGGCAGTGGATCCAGCCCTGGGTATGGACGGGATTGCTGATGGCATGGCCCGTGCCGCCCACCGGCAGCCCCATCGCCTTGAGGTGAGCGATGAGGGGCTCAACCTTGCTCTTGTCGGAGACCAGGAATTCCAAGTTATGGCGGCTGGTGAAGCGCAGGTATCCGCCGCAGTATTCATCGGCGATGGCGCACATATCTTTGATCCAGTCGGTGCTCACCAGGCGAGGCGAGCCAACCCGGACGGTGTAAATCTCATCCCCTGAGTCGGCGACATGGCGCAGCAGACCCGGCTGCAGGCGCTCGTGGTACTTCCATTGCCCGTAGTTTTTCTCAATGACTGGCGGGAGCAGCTCTTTATAGTTTGGAGGACCGAAATCCGTTTTCGTTGACATTACTTGACCTCCTCTTGGTCCCAGAAGTAGTAGGGATTGGCGCGGGGCACTTTGATCATCTGAGGAAGCGGCTCAAGATCCACTGCTTTCAAGAAATTGCGCATCCCCAGGCGGTTGATCAGCTCACCCAGGCGCTCGCGCATCTTGCCATTCTCATCCCACCAGTCCCAGATCTTTTCCAGCAGCTCTTTGAATTCCGTGTAAGGCGGCTCAAGCTTCATAAAGGGCACGATCACATGGGAGAGCATCGCGCCATGCACAATGGGGGCCTTACCGCCTACCAGGATGGTGGCGCCGCGTTCTTTGCCAATCCGCAGGGCTTTGGACATCAGGTTCAGGCAGTGCATGCAGCGGTTGCATTCTTTATCGTCGATGGTCAGGGTTCTGGCAGCCGCATCGTAGACCATGCATTTCGTTGGGCAGAGAGCGACCACCTCGCCCGAGATATCCATTCCTTCGGCAGCATATTGGGCAACCGCAGCCTGGTCCACCTGGATGTTGTCGCGCCAGGTGCCCAGGATGGCGATATCGGAGCGCGGTACCGCCGCGACGCAGTCGTTCGGGCAGCCCGAAACTTTGATTTTCGATTTATAGGGGAACATGGGGCGGTGGAGCTCATTCTGATACTGCATCGTGATGTCATACAGGAAATCCAGGGTATCGATGCAGGCATACTCACAGCGCCCCGGACCAACGCAGCAGCTGGGCGTGCGCATATCGCTGCCCGAACCGCCCAGGTCAAAGCCAATCTCTGCCAGGTCGTCAAAGGCGGGCTGCAGGGCGCTGGTGGGCGCACCCAGCAAGATGATATCGCCGGTCGCCCCGTGCATATTGGTGAGCCCCGAGCCATGCTTATCCCAAACCTCGCACAGCTGGCGCAGAATATCGGTCGTATAGAACCAGCCAGAAGGCTGGTTGACACGCAAGGTGTGAAATTCAGATACCGCCGGGAATTCAGCCGGTAAATCGGAATAACGGCCAATCACACCGCCACCGTAGCCTTTGACACCTACAATACCGCCGTGTTTCCAGTGACCCACACGGTCTTCATAGGAGCGTTCAAGCTGGTTGATGAGGTCTTTGGCCGAGTCTTTCTTCTCGGCTGCACGCTTCATCTCGGTGACAAAGCTTGGCCATGGACCCTTTTCTAGTTCGTCGAGCTGTGGGGTCTCTGACATGATGGTACACCTCCAGATGGAATTATTTTCAGTCGTGCCTGTTGTTCTCGCTGAGACAGATCAGGCGGGTTGTAAGCCGGGCGGTCGTGGCAATTGGATAAGGGACTGGCTGGTAGAGGTACATCATCCGAGATGCAGGGCACGTACTTGCCAGCCAATCCTTATCCACGGATTAATCCTAGAGCACCGGCGGGAACAGCCAGCCGAAGATCACCCAGGAGACAACCAGGGCCAGCAGGGTGTTGAACACGGTCACAATCAGGTAGACAATGACCGGCGACCAACCCATCTTCTTGAACTCACCGACGGAGAGCTCGAGGCCCATGCAGACGAAAGCCAGGCAGAAAGCCCAGTCTTTGAGGGATGAGATCGCGGTTGCGCCATCGCCCTTCTGGATCACACCGAAGGTATAGAGCAAGGAGGCGGCGATGAAGCCCAACACAAACTTGGGGAAGCGCTTCCAGATGATCGAAGCAGACGGTTTTTCTTTCTTACCTTCCACCACGGTGGTGAAATACAGCGCCAGGAAGAAAGCCACAATACCGATCAGGGCATTCTGGGTTTGCTTCACGATCGAAGCGATCTGCTGGGCCGTTTCACCGTAGATTGTGCCGGCGCCGACGACGGCGGCGGTGGTGTCGACGTTACCACCGAACCAAGCGCCAGCAACCGTCTCGGGCATATTCAGCGCCCCAGCAATCAGGGGAGCGATCACCATCAAAGGCAACGCGGTGACGATGACCAGAGCAGTGACGTAAGTGATTTCTTCTTTCTTTGCCAGTACAGAACCGGCGGCCGCGATGGCAGCCGAGACACCGCAGATGGAGATGGCGGTTGACATGACGGCTTTCAGGGTATCCGGCAGGCCAAATTTACCCGCCAGCCACCAGCAGAAGAAGTAAACCGAGGTGACCATAATGATGCCCTGCAGCACTGCGCCACCAGCAGCCGTGACGATGGTCTTGAAGCTGACTGTGGTGCCGAGGAGCACCAGACCAATTTTCAGGAACAGCTCGGTGCGGAAGCCGCCCTTGAGCGGCTCATGCAGATTGAGGGCTTTGAGGATGCCATTGGCGATCAGGCCAATCAAGGCAGCCCACAGCGGGTATTCAAGGACTTTCCCCGGGATTCCAAAGGGAAGCGTGGCGCCATAGACCTGGTATTTTGCCCACCGGGCTACAAATGCTAATGCCAGGACCAGGACAAAACCAACGATGCTCATGGCAAGGTTGCTACCACCGGTGCTTTGGGGGGTATTTTTTACTGATGTGGACATGATTTAATTCTCCTATGTCTGACCTGGTCTGGTCTAGAATTTTGTGATAGCCGGGGTAATCACGCCGATCAAAGCCAGCGCGATAATCGCGAATGCAATTATTACGGACAGCCAGTCTTCACTGATTTTCATGATTTGCACTCCTTGAACAGATAGATCGAAATTTAAGAATGGTTTCGACGATCGATGACAGATTTTTCATTTTTCCGGCCCGAACAACGAACCGCCGGTTACAGGTGGATAGGATGTTCGCTTCACCTCCTGATAGGAAAGGCTGCCAGGACATATCAATTGAATGAATATAGGCGCCTGTTCCATGATTAGAGACCTAAAAGTACAAACAATGACACCTGTGAATATTCTATGAGATTTCATTAAGGATTGGAATCAGACAGCGCTTAATTAACTTAAGGAAAGTCTTAGAGCACCTGGCTCAAAAGTGCCAGAGACGACCGGTCAATCGGTAATTTACTGAAATTCATCCCTTTTACCCCCTGGTGATTAAATGAAAAAGGTGATCCAGAAGGATCACCTTAGAGACATTAACCTGCCCGGGCCTAGGTGGTCAGGATTTGTTCTCCTGCGCCATCTTCGCCATGGTTCGCACCACCTCGAACAGCAGCAAGCCTGCCCCGGCAAAACCGGCGACGATTGCAGGAATCTGCAAGCGCAGGTCCAGGGTGGTGAGCAGCAATAAATCCGCCAGGCTCAGCAAGCCCCACCCGCCTGCCGCAATCCACTTGCGCTGCAAGGCGTTGTTGGCGGCGAAGGAGAATAAAATGAACAAAACCCCGATCAACGCCTGGGCCAGCGGATCAGGCCAGAGATAGACGTCGATCGCCCATAATATAATGAAAACAATTCCGGCGACGAGAGGCACCAGGGTGAGCGCCAGGGCGAGCTTGACCCAGCCCGGTTGGGAGGGGGAAGCAGATTTCGACTTGGATTTGGGCAGCGAACGTTTGGACATGGATCGATTCTCCTCGCCCACATTTTAACCGCATTTCCGCGCCCCGGCGGAATTGCTGCTCACCTGATGATAAATTAGGTACAATGCTTGGGGTGCAGGAAGATGGCAAAGCGATTTAACAGACAAGGACCGGGTGCCCTGTATGATCATCCCGGTCCTCGTCTTGCCTCCCCCATATTGAGAATGAAACATGACGTTTTATGTATTTGTCCCCAGCTACATATATAAACGCCGGATGAGAAGTTTTGTTACAATTGATATACAAATATCACGAAACATTAATGTTTCGGTTAATTAATCTCGGAGTTCAATGATGAGCGATCCACTCCCCCAACTCCGCGCCTGGCTGCAAGCCGGCGACCTGGCGGCGCTGCTGGAATATGCGCCCCACCATAAGCGCACTTTGAGCTACCTGACCGCGCTGACCTATGATCCTGAGGCAGTGATCGCCTGGCGCGCCCTGGATGCCTGTGGGCAGGTCGCAGCCCAGGCGATCGAGGCAGGCGAGCTGGAATGGGTCCGTAATCACCTGCGCCGCTGCCAGTGGCTGCTGAGCGATGAATCCGGTGGCATTGGCTGGCGTGCCCCGGAGATGATGGGAGAGATCGTCGCCCGCTCGCCCGAGGCGCTGGCGGAATTTATCCCCCTGGTTGCGCTGCTGTTATTCGATATGGAAGATGAAGATGTGGTGCGCTTCAAGAACGGGCATTTGTGGGCGGTGGGCAGGCTGGCGCAGGTGCGCCCCCAGCAGACAGAGGTGGGCCAACCCTGGGCGCTGCTGGCGCTGGAAGATGGTGATCCGCAGACCCGCGGGCTCGGGCTGTGGTGCCTGCTCCAGTTCCCTACCGGGCTGCGCCCCACAGAGCTGGCGGAATTCCTGCCTGGCTTGAAGGCAGATGAGGGAGAAGTTGAGATTTTCGACGGGCGGGATATCAGGTTGACCCAAGTAAAATACATAGCACAGGAAATCATAAACCATAAATGAAACACTCATCCCAGCAGATCACCGTCGACGATCTGGTGATCACCGTTGTCCGCAAGAACATCAAGAATCTGAACCTGTCGGTCCATGGCCCGGATGGCATGGTGCGGGTTTCTGCGCCGCGTCAGACCAGCGATGCCACCATCCGCCGGGTGGTGCAGGAGCGCCTGGAATGGATCCGGCGCCAGCAGAAGCGTTTTGCCAGCATGGCCGAGCCAGCTGCTGCCCGCTATGTCAGCGGCGAGCCGGTGGATTACCTGGGGCAGACCTATCACTTGAATGTGATTGAATCCACCGGGCTGTCCAAAGCAGTCCTGCACGCCGGCAAGTTCGATCTGCACGTGCCTGCGGGCAGCACCGCCGCCACGCGCCAGCGGATTCTGGAAGCCTGGTACCGGGCCCAACTCAAGCTGCTCATCCCGCAGTTGATCGCCCAGTGGGAGCCGGTGATGGGTGTGAAAGTGGCAGCCTGGGGCGTGAAACGCATGAAAACGAAGTGGGGGACCTGTAATATCCGGGCTCGACGCATCTGGCTGAACCTGGAGCTGGCAAAGCTGCCCCCGGTTTACCTGGAATATGTGGTAGTGCACGAAATGACCCACCTGCTGGAGCGCCTGCATAACCCGCGCTTCAAAGGCCTGCTGGAAGGCTTCCTGCCGGGCTGGCGCACACTGCGCAAGGGTCTGCAGGAATCAGTTAAGTCGAACGGCAGGCTGAGGATGGGTTAAAATGGAAGCTGGCAAACCTCTCATTGATAGTAGAAAGGACCAGCCCAATGTGTGGACGATTTACTCTGACTACCAGCCCGGATGAGCTGCAAGCTGCTTTCGATTGGTTGAAAATGCCGCCCGAGATGACCGACGCACAGGGTGGTGGCCCCCTACCGCGCTACAATATTGCTCCCACCCAGCCGGTGGCGGTCGTCCCCAATGACGGTTTCAACCGCCTGGATTACT
>JAJZSS010000072.1 GCA_021849525.1 Chloroflexota bacterium | reverse complement strand
CACGGTGATCAGGAAAATCAGAACGATCAGGGCAAAGATCAAGGTCAGGTTATCCCCGCCGATAGCGTTGATTACCTTCCGAAACGTATTACTGCTGCTTTTCGCAGGCGTTGCTAACTGGCTGGCTAATTCTTTGCTCATAATGTACTTTCCTTTTGTGTGGTCTCCCCGATTTGCGCTTGAATCGCGGTTAGATTATCCACCATTGCGAGTTTAAGGATGGCTTCTTCGGTAGCCTCGGCACCTGAGAGCTCGCCGGTGATCCGGCCGTTCTGCATCACATAGATCCGGTCCGAAAGCCCCAGGATCTCAGGCAGCTCGGAGCTGATAAACATAATTCCCAGGCCTTCGTTGGCCAGTTCGTCGATCAAGCGGTAGATCTCGGCTTTAGCGCCAACATCAATTCCCCGCGTTGGCTCGTCCAGGATCAAGACTTTCGGTTTTGCCGCCAGCCAGCGTGCGAGAACCACTTTCTGCTGGTTCCCACCAGAAAGCTTACCGACCTCCTGTTTGAGTGAGGGCGTACGCACATTAAGCCTTTCGACATATCCAGCGGCAATACTATGCTCCAGGCGCTGGTTTACAAAATGAAAACGGCAGAGCTGGCGCAAAATAGCGATTGACGTGTTTTCTAAAACGTTGCGGACAAGCAGCAGGCCTTCACGCTTGCGGTCTTCTGGCGCAAAACCGATCCCATTGGCAATAGCCTGATCTGGACGGCGAATATTGGTTTCTCGCCCATCGACCTGAACACTGCCGCTGTTTATCGGCATCTCACCGAAAATCACTTTTGCCAGCTCCGATCGACCCGCCCCAATCAAACCCGCGAAACCAACCACTTCACCCGCTTTTATATAAAAATTCACCCCTGCATGCCAGTTGCTATTCAAGTTTTCTACTATTAGAACTTCGCGCCCGGCGCCAGCTGGTGTGCGCTGAATAAATTCCGAGAGCTTGCGCCCAACCATCAACCGGACAATTTCGTCTTCCGTAAGCTCAGTCGCAGGTTTTACAGCAATCAGATTACCATCCCGCAGAACAGCAATCCGATCGCATAGTCTGAGAATTTCTTTAATACGGTGAGAAACATAGATAATGGCAACCCCTTCATCGCGCAGGCGGCGGACGAGGGTAAATAAGCGTTCGACTTCGTCATCTGTCAGCGAGGAAGTGGGCTCGTCCAGGGCTAAAACTCGCACTCCCGATTTGAGAGCCCGCATGATTTCAACCAGTTGCCGTTGAGCTGAAGATAGCTCTTCCCCGAGTAAGTGGATCGGCAGAACATCCTGAAATCCGTATTCTGCCAGGCTCTCCTGTACCAGCTGCTCAAGTTTACTGCGATCAATAAATCCCAGTCTCTTAGGTAGTTCCCCTACCCAGATATTTTCGGCAACATCAACACCGGGGACGATCTCAGGCTCCTGGTAAATTACCCGGATACCTGCTTTATGGGCCTGGCTGGGATTTGAAAATGAAAGCTTTTGTCCATCAATTGTAAGCGTACCAGTATCAGGCTGGTAATCCCCGTTGATTATTTTTAACAGCGTCGATTTACCAGCGCCATTTTCACCAATAAATGCCAGAATCTCCCCTGGCCGGATATCTAACGATACATCCATCAGAGCCTGAACGTTTGGAAAAGCTTTGCTGATATTACGGATCTCCAGCGTACCGGGTATCGCTGGAGCCTCTACTTCAGGAATGGGTGGAGTGGGTATGGTCATGGTTCAGGCGCTCTCTCCTGCGGATTGTATTCCGCGAACATGGTTACGAGGGTCCGGGGTGACCCGGACCCTCGATCCATAGCGAACGGATTTACTTGGAGCAGTTAGCCAACGAGATTGGATCCATGGTCGTTGCGTAATTGGTTGGATCGACGATCGAAGTCGGTGCATAGGAGCTGGCGGCTGGTTCCACGCCATTCACCACCGCCTCATACAGCACCTGCGCAGCGGTCGCACCTACATCCAAACCCGAGATGAACAGGCCAGCCTTGAAGCCGCTCGGCTGCCCGGCAGCCCATGGCTTGCAGGCTTCGTACGAGCCCAGACCCACACCGATGATGTCGTCAGGGTTCACGCCCGCAGTCGCCAGTGCATTCAGCGTGCCCAGCACGCCTTCATCGTTGCAGCCAAACACCACCCAGTTCGTCACATCCGGGTTGGCGGTGATGATCGGCCCCGCAGCATCCTGCGCTGACAGTGCTTCACCCGTGTAGGGTACCGGGTACACCTGGCCTTCAGGTACGCCAGCTGCAAGAATGGCCGCTTTCTCGTTGTCCGTGCGGTCGTTGCACACCGACAAAGTCTGCACTTCCACCGACAACACGCCTACCTTCTTCGCCGAGTCGGTCAGCCAGCCGCTGTCCGTCAACAGCTTCGCAGCCGCTTCACCAACCTTCTTGCCCATGTCCTTGCCGTCAAAGCCTACAAACGGCACCGGCGCACCAGCCTCGTCCACAATGCTGTCGTCGGTCGCTATCAACACCACCCCAGCATCCTTGGCTGCTTTGGCAATCGCCGGCCCAATCGTCTGATCGGGGACTGTGATTGCAATGCCCTTCGCCCCTGCTGAGATGGCATCGTTCACCAGGCTTACCCCCAGATTCGGGTCCAGCTTGGCATCAAATTTCTTCGCCTCTGCTCCCAGCTCGCCTGCCTTCTCGACAAACGAGTTCTGCAGATCAATAAAATACTGCTGATCCGCACTCTTGTTGATCACCACAAATAACGGTGTCTCTGACGCCGCTGGAGCTTCGGTTACTACGGCTCCTGGAGCCTCTGTGGCTGGCGCCTGGGTGGCGGGTGTGGCGCAGGCTGCCAGAATGAAACTGGCAACCATTAACACCATAAAAAGCTTAGAAAGTTGTTTCATGTTTTCTCCTCCGAGAATGTTTCTTGACTGATATTTGCGTCCGATATGACTGTTGCCCTATTTAAAACTTTTGGATGTACTTTTCACCTCCTGACTGGCAAATTGCCCAGCGCTTATAACCTTTTCAGTCAATTCGTCATACCGTAATAGGCGCGGCAGTTGTGGACTCGCGCACGGTCAGATAGGTCTCTACGACGTGGTTGGATTTCGTTTGTTCAGGCTCACGAATGAGGGCCAGTAATTCTTGCATCGCCAGGCGGCCAATCTCAAAGCGAGGCAATGTGATGGTTGTCAAAGCCGGGGTAACTCGCGATGCCAGGTCGATATCATCCAACCCAACAATCGACAAGTCACGGGGTAAATTAAAGCCGGCGTTGCGGGCGGCCCACATGAGACCCAGAGCGGTCAGGTCGTTGGCAGCGATCACAGCCTGGGGTCGCGGGCTGAGATTTGAAAGCGCATCGAAAGCTTTATACCCGCCCTCGATGCGTAAATTTCCGTGGGGTATCACAATTCCCTCGACCGCTGGCTGGCATTGACTGATCGCATTCAGAAAGGCCTGGGTGCGGATATTGGCAGTCCACAATCCTTCTGGGCCACCGGCGAAAGCTATCCTGGTATGTCCAAGGCTCACCAGGTGCTGGACCGCCTCACATATCCCGGTGTTGAAGTCAATCGTTATGGTGGACGCCAGCTGGCTGACATCCGTTCCGCCCCAATCCAGGACGACAGCCTTAATGTTATTGCGATAAACTTCGTCGAGCATTTCTACATTCATGCTGCTGGACATGAAGAGGATTCCGTCCACCGAACGATCTATCAGGGAATGGATGAACTTCATCCCGCGATCCAGATCATAACCTGTGTTGCATAAAAAGAGGGAGTAGTCGTTGGCAAGCGCAACGTCTTCCACCCCCAAAATAACTTCGTGGTAAAAAGGATTACCTACATCTGAAATCAAAAGCCCAGCCGTGCCTGTACGTTGGGAGACCAGGCTGCGAGCGATACTGCTGGGACGGTAATTCAAGTCTTTAATTGTTTGGAGAACTTTTAGGCGAGTTTGTTCTTCCACGAAGCGGGTTTGATTAATCACGTGTGACACGGTGGATTTTGAAACACCAGATCTGAGAGCCACATCATTGATCGTTACACGTTTCATCCAATTAACCCGCGATCCATAGACTTTCGTTCTATTGGGAGAAGTTTGGGAAGAACAGGTGATAACCTGAGATTGGTTTATTCGGTTTTTGACAGAAAACCGCTTGCGCAATCGGTTTTCTTAGGGTAATATTATCATAACAAAATACCGATGTCAACTACCCGAATCTCAGCTCGAGCTAATTGACAGCCTGCCACCCGGTTTCCAGGAGAGACAGTCTATGAATTCACGTGAGCGAGTATCACTGGCTATCAACCACCAGGAGCCTGATCGCGTCCCCCTGGATTTAGGTGGAAGTCCCACCTCTGGCATGCATGTCAGCTCGGTGTATCTGCTGCGCCAGGCATTGAAGTTAGACCCACCCGGCACACCGGTCAAGGTAATCGAGCCCTGCCAGATGTTAGGGGAAATTAAGCCCGACCTGTTGAAAGCCCTGGGAGCAGATGTTGCTCCCGTTACCGGGCGTAAAACGATGTTCGGCTTTGAGAACGTAGGCTGGAAACCCTGGACCTACTTTGATGGCACCCCAGTTCTCGTCCCAGAAGCTTTCACCACGACCCCCGATGAAAATGGCGACTACTTGTTGTACCCTGAAGGAGACCGCTCTGCACCTGCCAGCGGGAAAATGCCTTCTGGGGGCTATTATTTTGATGTGCTCGTTCGCCAACCCCCATTCGACGAAGCGACCTTAAACCCAAAAGATAATCTCGAAGAGTTTTCGTACCTGGACCAGGAAGACCTGGATCATTTTGCCCGCGAGACAAAACAGCTGTACGAAGAGACTGATCTGGCAATCCTGGCGAATTTCGGTGGGACTGCATTTGGCGATATCGCCCTGGTGCCGGCGCCGTGGCTGAAATACCCGAAAGGCATCCGAGATGTCGCCGAATGGTATATGAGCGCCGTAAGCCGCCCGGAGTATGTGCACAAAGTATTTGAAGGTCAGTGTGAGATTGCACTGCATAACCTGGAAAAGGTGCATGAGGTCGTGGGCGAGCAAGTCACCGCGGTATTTATGTCGGGCACCGATTTCGGTATGCAGACCGGTCCGCTGATCTCGCCGAAAACCTACCGCTCCCTGTACATGCCTTTCCATAAGATCCTTAATGATTGGGTGCACAAAAACACCACCTGGAAGATCTTTATCCACTGCTGTGGGTCAATTGTGCCCTTGATCCCCGACTTTATTTCCGCCGGATTCGATATTTTAAATCCCGTCCAAACCTCTGCCGCCGGCATGGACCCTCAGACATTAAAAGACCGCTTTGGTAGTGAAATTACCTTCTGGGGCGGTGGTGTGGATACCCAGAAAACGCTGCCCTTTGGCACAGCTGAAGAAGTCTACCAGCAAGCGGCGGAACGGATCCATATCTTCGGCAAAGGCGGGGGATTTGTTTTCAACACTGTCCATAACCTCCAGGCTGGGATCCCAATTGAAAATATCCTGGCGCTTTACCAGGCCGTTCAGGACCATTCCAGCTACCCTGTATAAACCCGACGCGGCACTTCAATAAATGGGAGCGCCTTCGAACTATTTGGAGATCAAATGCCTGCTGACGTCAATGCCTGGGTAGAGACGGTCGTGATCCCAACGTACCGGATTGGCGCGCCGGATAAGAATCCGATGTTCCTGGAAAAACGCGTCTACCAGGGCAGCAGTGGCGCAGTATATCCCCACCCGGTAATTGATCGTATCTATGACGATAAAGAAGATAAAGCCTATACGGCGCTATTTTTAGAGAATCGCTATCTCAAGCTGATGATCCTGCCAGAGATTGGCGGGCGATTGCAGATGGCGCTGGATAAGACCAACAATTACCATTTTATCTACTACAACCAGGTGATCAAACCGGCTCTGGTCGGCCTTACCGGCCCGTGGATATCTGGAGGGATTGAGTTCAACTGGCCTCAGCACCACCGTCCAAGCACATTTGATCCCCTGGACTGGCGGATCGAAGAGCACAGCGACGGCAGCAAGACCGTGTGGTGTGGCGAAATCGAGAGGATGTACCGCACCAAAGGGTTGCATGGGTTCAGGCTGTACCCGGGGAAAGCCTTCTTTGAAATTCAAGTTCAGCTTTACAATCGCACACCTGTTCCGCAGACTTTCCTATGGTGGGCGAATCCAGCGGTTGCAGTCCATGATGATTATCAATCCGTTTTCCCGCCCGACGTGCATGCGGTGATGGATCACGGCAAACGGGACGTCTCCACTTTTCCAATTGCAACTGGCACGTACTATAAAGTCAATTATGCACCTGGGACCGATATCAGCCGCTATAAGAACATCCCTGTGCCAACCTCTTACATGGCCTATCACTCGGATTTCGATTTTATGGGCAGTTTCGATCACCGCGCCCAGGCCGGTATGCTGCATGTCGCAGACCACCACATCGTTCCAGGGAAGAAGCAGTGGACCTGGGGCAACGGTGATTTTGGTCGCGCCTGGGACCGGCAGCTCACGGATACCGACGGACCCTATATCGAGCTGATGTGCGGCGCATACACTGATAACCAGCCAGATTTTTCATGGATCCAGCCAGGCGAAGAAAAGACTTTCACCCAAATCTTTATGCCCTATAAGAAGATCGGGCCCCCGTGCAACGCCAACCAGGACGTGGCTCTCAGCCTGCAAGTAACCGGGGATAAAGCTCAAATCGGAGTGTACAGCTCATCAGCACGCACTATAACTGTGCACCTGAACAAGCAAGGTCATCCCCTGTATGAAAAACAAATCTTTATGGATCCGGATATCGTTCTTCTGGATGAAGTAGCCTTGCCTGCCGGGACGCTCCCCCAGGAGCTAACCATAGACATCCTTGAAGGCGAAACAAGCCTGCTGAGTTATTCTCCTTTACCAGAAACTCAACCAGATATCCCAGCCCCGGCAGCTGCAGCCCGCCCGCCAGCAGAAATCGAATCGAACGAAGAATTATATTTGAATGGCTTGCATCTTGAACAATACCGGCACGCCACTTATGCGCCAGAAGATTATTACCTGGAAGCGCTGCGCCGGGATCCTGGAGATAGCCGCTGCAATAATGCTTTAGGTCTGCTCTACTACCGGCGGGGTCAATTTGCACAGGCGGAAGGTTATTTTCGGGCAGCAATCCAGCGCCTGACGCTACGCAATCCCAACCCATATGATGGGGAGGCCTATTACAATTTGGGACTGGCGCTCAAAATGCAGGGCCAATACACCGAAGCCTTCGATGC
>JAJZSS010000071.1 GCA_021849525.1 Chloroflexota bacterium | reverse complement strand
TCCAGGATGTGCTGGATGCGGTCTTGAGCGTCAGATAAGCGGTTGTGTAGATCTTGCATCATTACTCCAAATTGCGAGGGATTAAATTGAGGAAAATCCGAAAAATTACCCTGCCCCGTCCATGATTCCGGCGATGAAGGCGTCCGGGTCGAACGGCGTCAGGTCAGAAGGTTTCTCACCCAGCCCGGCGAAGAAGATCGGCAGACCCAGCTCCCTTTGAATGGCAAAGGCCATCCCACCCCGCGCTGAGGAATCCAGCTTGGCGAGTACGATCCCGGTCACATTGACCGCCTCTTTGAAGGCCCGCGCCTGCTGCATGGCATTCTGCCCGGTGGTGGCGTCCATCACCAGCCAGATATGGTGCGGCGCGCCGGGAAGGGCCTTGCTGGTGACGCGGTAGACCTTCTTCAGCTCTTCCATCAGGTTGAAGCGGGTGTGCAGCCGCCCGGCGGTGTCGATCAGGGCCAGGTCGGCTTTGCGGTTCACCGCCGCCTGGACGGTATCGTAGGCCACCGCCCCCGCGTCGCCGCCCGCCTGCCCGGCAATCACCGGCAGGTCCAGGCGATCGGCCCACACCTGGAGCTGGTCCACTGCCGCCGCCCGGTAGGTATCGGCAGCGCCCAGGATCACCCGCTTGCCTTCATCGGCGTAGCGCTTGCCCAGTTTGGCAATCGTGGTGGTCTTGCCCGAGCCGTTCACACCCACCACCAGGATGATGGTGGGCTGGCCGCTGAAATCGACTGCCGGCGGGGTGTCCAGCCGGGAGCGCAGCTCGCGGCGCATGGCCTCGCGCAGCTCATCCGCCCGGGTCAGCCCCTGGTTGTAGACACTTTCTTGCAGCGAGGCGATCACCGCCAGGGAAGTCTCTACGCCTAAATCCGCCTGGACCAGGATGGCCTCCAGCTCGTCCCAGGTGGCTTCAGTGATCTGGGTGGCTCCAAAGAAGGTGGCGATCTGCCCGAAGGTGGCTTTGCTGGTTTTCGCCAGCCCGGTTTTCCATTTATCGAGGATACTCATAGGCTGGAATTATAACATGCCGCGGTTCACCGCATCGGCTTGCCCTTCTTTCTTCTCTCTGGTATAATCCTTCCGCTTTGACTAGACCGGTCTGCGGTTTGCCCGCAACGGCGAACTTCGGTCCCGGAGACCTGCTAGATCATCAATACCAAGGAGTGCAGACGTCATGTCTCTCGATAAGGATACGAAAACCAGTTTGATCGTCGAATTTTCACGGCACGAAGGCGATACCGGCTCACCCGAAGTCCAGGTAGCCATATTAACCAAGCGCATTACCTACCTCACCGAGCATTTGCGTGCCAATACCCACGATGAATCTTCCCGCCGCGGCCTGCTGAAAATGGTCGGGCAGCGCCGGCGCTTGCTGGCCTACATCCGGCGGGATGATTTTCAGCGCTACATGGCCCTCACCGAGCGGTTAAACATCCGGCGTAAGTAGTGGAAGATTTGAATTTTTGTTGCTAGACCGTAAGCCATTGTTGGATAACTCCCCAGGTCGCCGCCCCTGCCACTTGCAGGGCGGCGCTTGGTGCGTTAACCATGGCTCAACTGTCAAGGAGGGTGCTGACTCATCTGGCGTAGATTAAGTGAATTTCTTGCCCACCTCGATTAATGTGCGGCAAGTGAATTGAAACAGAATCAGATATTAGAGACCCGCGGGTTAGGGGTTGATACCTGCTGATAACCAGATTGAAAAAAGCTGGTTGGCAGCAACTGTCAGTTCCTGACCAGGCGGGAGTAAGAATTCAGGAGAATTATGGAAAAGCAAGGCAAGAAATTTACCGCCCAGATCGGCGGTCAAGAGATCGTATTTGAAACCGGCCGCCTGGCCGGGCAGGCTGGCGGCGCAGTGACCGTCCAGTTGGGCGGGACGCTGGTTTTCGCCGCCGCTACGATGAGCAATGATGCTCGTCCGGGGATCGACTACTTCCCCCTTACCGTCGACTATGAAGAGCGCATGTATGCCGGTGGGCGCATCCCCGGGTCGTTCTTCCGCCGTGAAGGCCGCCCCACCGAAGATGCCATCCTCACCGCTCGCCTCACCGATCGCCCGCTGCGCCCGCTGTTCGCGCAGGACATGCGCAACGATGTGCAGGTGATCATCTATTCGTTCTCGGCCGATGGTGATAACCCGATCGATATCCTGGCAGTCAATGCTGCCTCCGCCGCCCTGATGATCTCGGACATCCCCTGGGGTGGTCCGGTCGCAGCCGTGCGCATCGGTCGCATCAACGGCGAATTCGTGCTCAACCCCACCTTTGGAGATCTGACCACCTCCGAGCTGGATCTGCGCCTGGCCGGCACCCGCGACGCCATCCTGATGGTCGAATGCGGCGCCGATGAAGTGCCCGAAGATGTGATGGTCGCCGCCTTGGAATTTGGGCATAATGCGATTAAACCGCTGATCGATGTCCAGGAGCAAATGCGCGCCGCAGTTGGCAAAGAAAAGCGCACTTACACGCCTTACGGTGTGGATCCTCCCCTCCTTACGGCAGTCAAAGAACGCAGCCGCGCCGCCCTGGTCGAGCTGCTCGATCGCCCCTACGAGAAATCCGGTCTGTACAGCGGCATCGATGAAATCCAGTCTGAGATTGTCGCCGAGCTTACCGCGGAAGATGATTCCCTGGTCAACGGCGTGAAAGCTGCCTTCGACGACGCCCTCAAAGAGGTCGTCCGCCAGCGCATCCTGGAAAAAGGCATCCGCCCCGACGGGCGCAGCCTGACCGATATTCGCCCCATCTGGTGCGATGTCAATTACAGCCCGCGCGCCCACGGCTCCGGCCTGTTCACTCGCGGCGAGACGCAGGTGCTCACCCTGGCAACCCTGGGAACCCCCCGCGATGCCCAGGAGATGGACAACCTGACCCCGGTTGACTCCAAGCGCTATATCCATCACTACAATTTCCCGCCTTTCTCCACCGGCGAGGCTCGCCCCCTGCGCGGCACTTCCCGCCGCGATGTGGGTCATGGCGCCCTGGCCGAGCGCGCCCTGCGCCCGGTGATACCGGCGGAAGCCGATTTCCCCTACACCCTGCGCCTGGTCTCGGAAGTGCTGTCATCAAATGGCTCTTCTTCGATGGCTTCGGTGTGCGGCTCGACCCTGGCGCTGATGGATACCGGCGTGCCGATCAAGGCTCCGGTCTCCGGTGTGGCGATGGGTCTGGTCAAAGATGGTGAGCGGGTGGCGATCCTGACCGATATCCTGGGCATGGAAGATCACCTGGGCGATATGGATTTCAAGGTTGCCGGCACCACCAAGGGCATTACTGCCCTGCAGATGGATATCAAGATCAAGGGCATTACCACCCTGATAATGACTCAGGCTCTGGCACAGGCACGCATTGCTCGCCTGGCGATCCTGGACAAGATGATGGCAGTCATCCCCGTGCCGCGGCCTGACCTGAAACCGCATGTACCGCGCATCATCACCGTGAAGATTCCGGTGGATAAGATCGGCGCCATCATCGGCCCCGGCGGCAAGATGATCCGCAGCATCCAGGAAGAGACCGGCGCAAAGATCGACGTCAACGAAGACGGTCTGGTCTTCATCGCCACCAGTGATGGTGAGAGCGCCCGCAGGGCCCGCGAGCTCATTGAAGGCCTGACCGATTCGGCCGTCATCGGGCGGATTTACACCGGTAAGGTGGTGCGCATCGCCGATTTCGGCGCCTTCGTCGAGATCCTGCCCAACACCGATGGTCTGGTGCATATCTCCCAGCTCGACAGCGAGCGGGTGGAGAGCGTTGAAGACGTGGTGCGCATGGGCGATGAGATTACCGTGATGGTGACCGACATCGACTCGAATGGCAAGATCCGCCTCTCCCGCCAGGCAGTCCTGGAAGGGTGGACGGTGGAAGAAGCCCAGTCGCGCGATCGCCAGCGCAGCGGTGGTCGACCCGGTGGCGGTCGTCCCGGTGGTGACCGGGGTGGCCGGCCAGGCGGGGATCGCCGTCCCGGTGGTGGTGACCGCGGTGGTCGCCGGTTCTAAGCCGCACTTTTGATAGACTGAACAGGGCTGTCCATTCTGGGCAGCCCACCAGCGGTAACCGGGTTGTCCCGGTTCTAAGCCGCACTCTCGATCGTTTTAACAGGGCTGTCCTTGCGGGTAGCCCTGTTTTTTTGTTCAACCTAAAAATCCGCCTTTAGGTATAATACTGGGCGAACGATTCAAATAACCTTTCCGGTCTTATTTATCCATTGCAAGTACTGAAAAACTGAGGAGGCTGTCGATGACAACCAACAAGATGGGGATTGCCAGCAACTATGACCTGGACCGCCACGGTCTGCGCAATCTCAACATGGCGTACTGGTCGCTGCCCACACCGGCGCTGGTCGAGCGCATC
Source organism: Chloroflexota bacterium (assembly GCA_021849525.1). Classification (GTDB taxonomy): domain Bacteria; phylum Chloroflexota; class Anaerolineae; order Anaerolineales; family UBA4823; genus JAJZSS01. Next base: position 2,923 of record JAJZSS010000071.1, on the reverse strand, counting down.
GTCACCCGGCGTGAGGGCGTGCTGGCGCATGAAGGCGCCGTGGTCGTGCGCACGGGGATCCACACCGGCCGCGCCCCCAACGACAAATTCATCGTCCAGGCGGGCGAATCGGCCGAGCAGGTGTGGTGGGGCAAAGTCAATCGCCCCATGGACCCTGCCCACTTCGACCGTCTGCTGATCCGCATGACGGCCTATTTCCAGGGGCGGGATGTTTTCGTCCAGGATACCACCGCCTGCGCCCATCCCGATTATAAACTCCCCATCCGGGTGATTACCGAGAACGCCTGGCACAGCCTGTTTGCCCGCAATATGTTCATCCGCCGGAGCTTCGATGAGCTCCCCGAGCATGTCCCCGATTTTACGATCATCCAGGCGCCGGGTTTCCACGCCATCCCCGAGGAAGACGGCACCAATTCCGAAGTCTTCATCATCTTAAATCTCGAAAAGCGCATCATCCTGATTGGTGGCACCAGCTATGCCGGAGAGATTAAGAAATCCATCTTTTCGGTGCTGAATTACCTTCTGCCTCGCCAGGGCGTGCTCTCGATGCACTGCTCGGCGAATGTCGGGACGCGCGGCGATACTGCCCTCTTCTTCGGCCTTTCCGGGACCGGCAAGACCACCCTGGCCTCCGACCCGGACCGGGCATTGATCGGCGATGACGAGCACGGCTGGGGTGACGATGGCGTCTTCAACTTTGAGGGCGGCTGTTATGCCAAGGCCATTCGCCTGCGTAAAGAATGGGAACCGGTGATCTGGCAGGCAACCCGCCATTTTGGGACGGTCCTCGAAAATGTTGGTTTCGATACCCACTCCCGCCGGCTGGACTTCGATGACGACAGCCAGACCGAGAACACCCGCGCTGCTTACCCGATCGGTTTTCTGAGCAATATTGTCCCCTCCGGGAGAGCCGGGCACCCTGAGAATATCTTTTTCCTCACCGCCGACGCCTTCGGGGTGATGCCGCCCATCGCCCGCCTGAGCCACGAGCAGGCCATGTATTATTTCCTCTCCGGCTATACCTCCAAGCTGGCCGGAACCGAAAAGGGCCTGGGCTCCGAGCCGGTGCCCAATTTCTCCACCTGCTTCGGGGCGCCTTTCCTGCCCCTGCCTCCCGGCACCTATGCCAAATTACTGGGTGAGAAGCTGGCGCAGCACCCGGCGAAGGTGTGGCTGGTGAATACCGGCTGGACCGGCGGCGCCTATGGAGTGGGCCAGCGCATCGATCTGCCTTACACCCGGGCGATGGTCGCCGCTGCTCTTTCGGGCGCCCTGGATGATGTTTCTTACCACCACGATCCGAACTTCAATTTCGAGGTTCCGGATTCCGTGCCTGGCGTGCCTGAAAATCTGCTCTACCCCGACCGCACCTGGGCTGATCCGCAGGCTTATGCCGTCCAGGCGCGCCAGCTTAGCCAGCGTTTCGCCGAGAATTTCAAGCAGTTCACCAGCCAGGTCAGCCCCCAGGTCGCTGCCTCCGGTCCATCTGCGAATTAACGAAGTTCTAATGCAACGCGTGGCAGGCAAGCGCATCCAAAGGATAGAAAAAGGTACACTGTACCTGGCTTTATGTTGCCTTGCACGTGGGCAGCATGAATTTCACTCTCATTGGATCAAGAGGAAAAAGATATGGATTTTAACCTGAGTAGTATGGGATCGTCTCCAAAAGCTCCGGCAGAGCCGGTTCATGTAAAAGTATTGATCTTAGGATCAGGCCCGGCGGGCTTGAGCGCTGCGCTATATGCCGCCCGCGCCGACCTGAACCCGGTAGTGCTGGCGGGGATGGATCTGGGTGGGCAGGTCGCATTGACCTATACTGTCGAAAACTATCCCGGCTTTCCTGAAGGCGTCAGCGGGCCAGATCTGGTGAATTTATTCCAGAAGCAGGCCGAGCGCTTTGGCGCTAAAGTGGAATTCGATACTGCCACCGAGGTCGATCTTTCGCAGCGCCCGTTCCGCGTCAAGACGTATAACGGGGAATACCTGGCTGAAACCCTGATCATCTCCACCGGGGCCACACCCACACGCCTGGGCGTTCCCGGCGAGAATAAGCTCACCGGTCGGGGGGTCTCGTTCTGCGCCACCTGTGATGGCTGGTTCTTTAAGGGTAAGAACGTGATTGTCGTGGGCGGCGGTGACAGCGCCATCGAAGAATCCCTCTTCCTGACCCGTTACGCCGACTCGGTCACGGTTGTCCACCGCCGGGATGAGCTGAGGGCCGGGGCAATTTTACAGAAGCGGGCCTTTGCCGAGCCGAAGATCAAATTCATCTGGAATTCGGTTGTCACGGACATCCATGGTGAAAGCAAAGTTGAATCCGTAACCCTGAAGAACGTCATCACCCAGGATACGACCGAAATGCCGGTTGATGGCGTGTTTATCTTCATCGGTCACACCCCCAATACCCAGCTCTTTACCGGGCAGCTCGAGATGGATGATCAGAATTACCTGGTGAGCGATAAGCGGATGCGTACCAACGTGGAAGGCGTCTTTGCTTGCGGCGAATCTGCCGATCCGGTTTTCCGCCAAGTGATCACTTCGGCGGGAATGGGGGCTGCGGCAGCGATCCAGGCCAATCACTTCCTGGACGCGCAGGAAATGGACGCTGAGACAGCGACGGCGATTTCGTAAGCTGGAGCAATTGCTTTAGCAATAGCCTTAGCAATAGCCTTAGCAACAGCCTTAGCAATAACCTGAGCAATAGCCTGAGCACTAGCCTGAGCAACCCCGGCAGCGATGCCGAAAATAATCAAAGGACGCCAAGGAGAGGATTATGAAAAATAAAGTCTCGATTATCGGCGCCGGGATGACCGGCTCGACCACCGCCCACTGGCTGGCTGAACGCGAGATTGCCGATCTCGTCCTGGTGGATGTGGTGGAGGGTATGCCTCAGGGCAAAGCCCTGGACCTGCAGGAGGCTCTG
>JAJZSS010000070.1 GCA_021849525.1 Chloroflexota bacterium | reverse complement strand
CCCAGGTCAGGATAGAGTCTGGAGTCACTTCCGTGCATCTGACTATACCATCCCAAGTAGCCGGACGGATCCAATATTCTGGCGGACTTTCCAGCATCCAAATTGATCAACTCCGGTTCATACAAAACGGTAATATTTATGAGACAGCGGACTACACGACTGCAGCCAACAAGGTAGATATCAGCATCGATACCGGGATCGCATCCATCGTTATCGATTAACCTTAAAGGAGTAGATTTTGAGCCTGCAGAAACGTAAGACAGCCGAAGGGATTCTGTTCACCGATATGTACCAGTTTACGATGGCCCAGTTATATTTTCGAATGGGCTTGCAAGAAAAACAGGTCCAGTTCGATCACTATTTCCGCAATTACCCCGACTACGGGACCCATAAGGCCGGATATTGTATTATGGCCGGACTTGAGTGGCTGGTAGATTGGATGCAAAATACGCGCTTCGAAGCGGATGAAATCGAATATTTGCGTTCGCAGAAAACCCGTACGGGAACACGCCTGTTTGCAGATGATTTTTTGGACTGGTTGAGCAGACACGGCGATTTTTCAACCCTCAACCTGTTTGCGATCCCAGAGGGTCGGGTAGTCCACCCCAATGTTCCCTTAACGGTTGTGCGCGGCCCGCTGGCAATGGCTCAAATTCTAGAGACTGCCTTACTGAACCAGTTGAATTTCCAGACCCTGATTGCCACCAAAGCCGCCCGGATGCGCGAGATTGGACATGGGCAGTTGATGATGGAATTCGGTTTACGGCGCGCCCAGGAGCTGGGCGGGAATGCTGGCGCGCGGGCCGCACTGATCGGTGGGGCCGATTTCACTTCCAATGTGGGTGTCTCCGCCCTGTTAGGCGTCCAGCCAAAAGGCACCCATGCCCACAGTATGGTGCAGTTATTTATCGCCATGGGAATGTCTGAGCTGGATGCTTTCCGAGCCTACGCAGATGTATATCCCGATGATTGTTTGCTGCTGGTGGATACAATCAATACGCTAGAAAGTGGGATACCCAACGCAATCCAGGTTTTCCAGGAGCTGCGCGCTAAAGGTCACAGACCGATTGGAGTGCGCCTGGATTCAGGCGACCTCGCTTATCTGAGTATCCAGGTCTCCCGCATGCTGGATGAGGCAGGGTTCCCGGACGTTACAATCATGCTGTCAAACAATCTGGATGAGCTCATCATCTGGCAAATCATTACCCAGATCCAGGAAGAAGCGCCCCGCTATGGCGTCGATGCTGACCATCTGGTTAAACGTCTGGGATATGGGATCGGAACTCGCCTGATCACATCCTGGGGCGATCCGGCGCTGGGTGGGGTTTATAAGCTGGTCGCCGTCCACCATGATAATCGCTGGCAGCCAGCCATTAAAATCTCTGAATCACCTGAAAAAACGCCCAACCCGGGATATAAAAATATCTGGAGATTATATGACCAGCGCGGCAAAGCCACCGCCGACCTGCTGAGCCTGCAGGATGAGGATCCGCGCAGCATGGAACGGATTGTCTTGCGGCATGCCAGCAACCAGACAAAATTCCGCATCATCGAAAAGCACAACCTCTCGGAGGTCGAGCCGTTACTCGTCCAATATCTTGCCGAAGGGCGCGTGATTGCCGAAATCCCAGACCTGGATACGCTACGCGCCCGCCGTGTTGCCGATGTCGAGCGCCTGGATGCCGGTGTGCGGCGGTTAATGTATCCACATATCTACCACGTATCGCTTACCCAGCGGCTCTGGGACCTAAAGCAAGATCTGGTCCAATCTGCCTTGCATGTAGAGGACTTACAACATTTACCAGTTAAGTCGGATGAAGCCGCAACGCCTTCACCCTGATCGTCACATAAAGGAGTTTGAGATGTTAAAATGGCTTGAATCACGGTTATTATGGGGCTCATTACTCATCCTGGGTGGCGTGCTCTTCCTGCTCCAAAACCTGGGCATATTTGAGATCGGTAGCCTTTTCTGGGGGCTCCTCTTCGGGCTCGCTGGCGTTTTCTTCCTGTCACTCTATTTCCAAAATCGAGCAAACTGGTGGAGTATCATACCGAGCTTCACGTTATTCGGGATAGGTCTCCTGATCATCCTGGATCAACTGGCTCCCCAGCTGGGGGATGCCATCGGGGGTTCATTGTTCCTGGCAGCAATAGGCCTAAGCTTCATGTTCGTTTATCTGAGCGATCGCCAAAACTGGTGGGCGATTATTCCGATGGGCGTTCTGCTCACCCTGGCAGTGGTCAGCGGGTTGGACCAATTCTCAAATATGAATACCGGTGGAATCTTCTTCCTGGGGCTGGGAGGCACTTTTGGGCTGGTGGCATTGCTTCCCAAAAGCATGGATACCCGCTGGGCATGGATACCGGCAGTGATTTTACTTGTTTTGGGGATTTTCATCTTTGCCGCCGCTGAAGCCATGCTCAACTATCTGTGGCCTGCAGCACTGATCCTGGTAGGCCTGTATATGATTTATCGCTCGATGCGCTTTCGCCGGACGGGATAATTCGCAATGGGCAACCTGTATCGCAGCAGAAATGACTCAATGATCGGTGGGGTATGTGGCGGCCTGGGCCAGTACCTGGGTATCGATCCCACCTTTGTTCGGCTATTCTTCGTGCTATTAGCCCTGGCTGGCAACGGGATCGGAGTGTTGATCTACCTGTTGCTGTGGATCATTTTGCCTTTGGACCAACCCAGGCGAAAGCAAAATGAGCCTTTGAGCGCCAACGTCCGTGCCGGGAGTGAAGAAATCGCCGATCATGCCCGCGCCATGGGCGAAGATATCAAGAATATCGTCAGGCATCCACATCCCAATGCCAGTTTATTTATCGGGTCTGCATTGATTATCCTGGGTGGATTCTACCTGCTGGATCGCCTGCAAGTCGAATGGCTGCGCTGGTTGAATTACGATCTGGTCTGGCCACTGCTTCTGATTATTGCCGGCCTGGCAATTCTTCTACGCCGTTCAAAAGGAGAGAAAAATGAGTAGTTCTTCAAAACCACCCTCACGCCGAGAAATCAACCTGGTCTGGCCGATGATTTTGATTGGTATTGGCGTTATCTTTTTACTTTCAAACCTGGGGATCGTTACCGGGGGCGTATGGGATTGGGTTGCCACCCTGTGGCCGGTCTTGTTTATTTTATTCGGCCTCGAGAGTATTCTTAACCGGCGAGGCCTGGTGGGGGCGACGGTGATGATTTGCCTGGGAGCTATTTTCTTGATGGCAAATTTCGGGTACCTGGCAATAGATCTCTGGAGCCTGGTGCTCCAATTCTGGCCTGTCCTTTTGATCGCCATTGGCTTTGATATCGTCGTCGGGCGAAGATCGATCGTCCTTTCACTCTTAGGTGTCCTGGTTGTCGTGGCAATCCTGGTCGGAGCTGTGTGGTACAGCAGTTTCTCGTCTGCCGGATCACAGATTTCTTCCACCACTCTCAACCAGCCTTTAAATGGCGCGACCCAAGCGAATGTTCAAATCGATACCGGGGTGGGCGAAGTTCACATCAGCGCCCTGGAGTCGGGCGAGGCGCTCATTTCGGGAAGCGTTCCCCAGGGATCGGGATTGGATGTGCGGCAAGATTTTTCGGTGGACGGCGAGGTTGCCAGCTATCGCCTGTGGCAAACCGGCTCAACCATCTGGGTTTTCCCTGCCCCGCGTAATCGAATCCGCTGGGATTTACAGTTGAATCCTCAAGTTGTGCAGGATTTACAGCTCAATCTCGGCGTGGGTCAGGTGGAGCTTGATCTACAAGAACTCTCACTCGATAATCTGCAGATTAAAACGGCTGTCGGCAATACAATACTCACTTTACCCGCTCAGGGCGACTGTGATGTACGGTTAGAAGGTGCAATCGGTAAGTTGACTGTCTATGTCCCACCGGAAATTGGTTTACAGATCCAGGCTTCCTCAGAGATCGGTACGACCGACGTTCCAGATGATTATATTCGCAGCTCCGGCAACTACCGCTCACCAAACTTCGAGCAGGCTGAAAATCAGGTTAATTTACAGGTCTCGAATGCAATTGGATTGATCGAGATCAAGCCTGTCCCATAATTACCTGAATTAATCTCTCATTCTTACCCATATCCTGTTAGATAAAAAACCTGCTGGTGGAAAATCCTCCCCAGCAGGTTTGATCATTTTTCTATGGATATTTTAGAACTGGGCGTAGTTAATCTTCCTGGGATTCAACCAATCATTCAAACCATCTCCTAACAAATTCCAGGCAATGCCGAAGATCACCAGAGCGAGTGTAACCGGCACAAACACCCACCAATACATTAAAGGATTCCCGCCGCTGCCGATGATCCAATGCCGGCCCTGGGCCAGGATGCTACCCCATGCTGATTCACCACCCAATCCAATGAAAGTAAGGGTTGCCTGAACCAATACCATCCCCCCAATGTTGGCAGTGGTTAACACGATGATCGGGGCGATCGTGTTGGGCAAGATATGGCGCAAAAGAATCCGTAACCAGCGTACACCGGTCGCCTGGGCGGCAATCACATAGTCTACATTCCGCACCGTCATCACCAAAGAATTCACCAGGCGTGCGGTTGGCATCCACGAGAAAAGCACCAGCGCAAGCCAGATCGGGTTGAACCTTGAAAAGAAAAATTCCAGTGGAAGTGGAGGTCCTGAAGTCTGGGAAACGCCGTCGATGACAATTGTTTGCACCGATGAGATCCGCATGGCAATCAGGTACAACTGATTGAAGAGCGCGACGCCCACAATCAACGGAAAAGCCAGAAAAGCATCGGTAATGCGCAGGATCAAGCTTTGCATCCAACCTGAAAAGAAGGCGCCCAAGCCACCGATGAGCATCCCGAGCAAAGCTGCCCCCAGGGCAGCCGTCAAACCAAACTGGAAAGCCCCCCTGGCTCCCCAAACAAGGGTGTAAAAAACATCCAGATGCTGATTACGCACCGAAGTAGCGACTGTTCCCAGCCAGGCCTCGGAGCTCGGTGGTTGGGGTTTGTAATCTTTGACATCGCTTACTCGTTGAAAAGGTGTTTCGCCGCTCCCATCTTCGGGAGGGGCAAGAACCGGAGCTGCAATCGCCATCCCGGCGTAGGCTGCCAGGAGCAACAAGGCCAATAAATTCTGCCAGCGGGTGAAATATCTACGCGGCCGCATGGATTTCCCTTTGCTCCCGCAAGCGTGGATCGAGCAAACCCTGCGCTACATCCAGTCCAAACATAATCAGCAATACTACCAGGACGCTGTACACGCCGAAACCCAATACCGGCGCGGCATCGGCTGTACCGCTGACGGAGAGTAACAACTCAGATACTCCCTTGAATCCAAAAATAATCTCCACAACAATCACTCCCGTAAACAGGCTGGCTGCTGAGAGAGCGCTGCTCGCCAGGGCCGGGGCAGTGGTATTACGAAAGGCATGCCCCCAAACCAGACCCCGGGTAGGCACGCCGCGAGCTTTGGCAGCTACGATATATTCTTTTTGCAGCTCCTCGATCATCAAGGCGCGGGTAATCCGCCCGAGCGTTGCCCAGTGCGCCATGCTCAGGGTCAGCACCGGTAAGACCAGGTGACGCAGCCCATCCAGGGTAATATCCAGACGACGATTCAATAACCCATCCACCGTTACCAGACCGGTATACACACGCCAGCTATCAGAATACAATACCTGAGAACTGGAAATGCTCAGGCGCTCGGGGGGAAACCAGTGCAGAGCGACATAAAAGACTGCCAGCAATACCAGCGCCGTGATAAACATCGGCAGCGAAGTTGCAGTAAACGCCACCAACCGGAAAGCACGGTCAGGTGGGTGCCTCTGCTGCCAGGCAGCCCAGCCTCCGAAAAGCAGACCCAATGGAATGAAAAATAACATGGTATACAGGGTCAGCTCCAGGGTGACCGGTGTGCGTCTTAACAAAGATGGCAACACCTCTTCGCGCAGGGTCGGGCTGTAGCCCCACTGCCCCTGTACCAGGCTCTTGAGCCACAAGGCATATTGGATCGGATAAGGATCATTCAAATGATACATCTTGATCCTGATGGCGATCATATTCTGGTAACGCTCGGGTGTCATTACCCGCTGGCTATTCGGCATATACAGCTCGGCGCGCACTTCTGGTGGGGTGAGCATGACGAAACCATATAACACTGCAGTAATAATCAGCAACGTGACCGGGATAACCATAAACCGACCCAGCAAATATCGCAAATAGTCTGCCACGCGTCCCTCGAGAATATCTATTGTGGGGTTTTGAACAATTGACTACTTAGTTTACTCTAAATCAAGCCTTCATGGTCATTTTCTAATACCGGCCAAATATCAACGTTGTCCGACTGTGAAGTTATTTCTCATTCACCTTAGTGGTCTGGATAATATCGCGGTGGGCAGTAACAATTTCTGCTTGACTTTAGAACTATTGTTCGATAAAATAAATGTGGTCATGATCTTATTTCAATCGAATGGCGAGTGGAACCATGCGGGTTTTTTTCCACAACTTGTGGCAGCGCCTGCTCCTGGACCTGGGCTTGCGAAAGAGTACAGGTCCCCGAATCTTTTCTTTGGATGAAACCCTGCTGAGATCAGTTCAGGACTTGGCTGAGTTGGAGCAGCGTCCGGAAGAAGAAGTCACTTCGGAGCTGGTGGCATATGCACTGGCGCGGCGTGCTGTCAATGTAACGAACCTGGGGGACTGGGAAGCGCTCAGCCCACGCGAGCAACAGGTAGCCGCCCTGGCCTGCCTGGGCTACACCAACCGCCAGATTGCCTCCCGGCTGATCCTTTCACCAGACACGGTTAAATCCCACATGCGCAGCATCCTGCACAAGTTCAACATCCACAGCAAGTCTCAGCTGCGCCAGGTGCTGGCCGATTGGGATTTCAGCGCCTGGGATAACGATCCGTCCTGAATCGGCGATTTCTTCCGCCTCTCACCCCGCGTCCAAACAACCTCACCCCTGGGGTTAGCCCCTCCCTCCCCCTCCAGTTCACCCGCAGATGTGATTCCCCCGTCCGGCGAAATACGCTATCCTAAGGTATGCACAATGCCATTGAGCTTCCTGCGGGACGTTTCTCTCTGTTAATTGCCCCCGACCGGGCGCTGGAATACTTACTGGACCCGGTTGCCAGCCTGGCCTGGCGCGGGCCGCTGCTGATCCTGGATGGGGGGAACAGTTTTAACGTGTATCAGGTGGCGCGCCATATCGAGCGGCACAGGCCGGCCTGGGCTAGCCAGTGGGCTAGCCAACCAGCGCTTTGCTCCGTCCCTTGCGGGCCAGGCGGGTGGCGATCAGCCCCTGCTTCGGGC
>JAJZSS010000069.1 GCA_021849525.1 Chloroflexota bacterium | reverse complement strand
CCGATTATTCGGATTCATGGGTGAGTTGGTTGTATCGAAATATTCGCCCCACCCAATCCAGACCTTCTTCTCCTTCAGAGAGCTATCTGGATTAATGGTCGTTTCCATGCGGGTGGGTGAGATATCCGTGCCAACCCACACCAGGAAGCGTTCATCCGGGTGCAGATACTGGTATTCGCCCCAGTACAGGCCGCTGAGGCGGAAGAGAGCCCCCAGCCCCAGGACCAGCAGCAGCAAGAAATCCGCCCAACGCGGCAGGCGAGATGGCGTTCGATGGGATAGAGGCTGACCCATCCCGGTAGACGCGGTGACAGGTGAATAACTGTCAGGTTGCTCGGCAGCCGGAGGTATTTCCTGGGCGACGGGTTGTTCGGGTTTATCCATAGGTCGTTGGCGGTTTATGGGCTGGCCGGTTCTCCTGGCGGAACGAAGAACATCAAGAAGTTTTTGTTTTCATAGGCGGATGGATATTCCTGTATCCATCCCTGGGAATAGGTATGCTGCAATGCATCCAGCCCAGTCACGTCGTTTGGATTCACCAGGAATAATTTCGGGCGGGGGTCATTTGTGGTGCTTTCGAGCTGATCGCTGTAGATCGCCATATCGCGCGTGCCTTGCCCTGCAACGATCCCAACCAGGCGGGTATCAACCCAATGGGGATATGCCATCACCCAGGTATTTTCGGGGCTGCCGGTGGTAGTGGCGAAGCTCTCGACGACTTCTCCCATCTCGGAAGTGTTCCAGGAGGATTGGGCGTATTGGGTGTTGTACTGGTTAAACACCAGGTCGTAATTAATCCCTGCGCTGATCAGCAGCAGGCCAGCCCAGGCGGCGGTGATCCACCAGCGGCGGGTGCTGGGATTTCGGCTACTGCCCAGGCTGCTGATCAGGCTGTCGGCTGCCAGTCCTACGATCAGGAAGACCGGGAAGATGGCTCCCGAAGCACGATTCAATGCCGGATTTTCAGCGGGAAATGCCAGGGATAAGATCGATGGCAGCATCAATATCGGAATAGAAAGCAGAAGGAAGAGGTCCAGCCAGTGGCGCCTGCGTAGATAGCGCAGGAGCAGCATGACGACCCCGAGGTAAAACAAAGCCGCACTAACCAGGTCCAGGGCAGGCCGGTGGGTGACAGAGATCACCCAGATCTCACCATCATCCCAGGCGAACATGGTCAGCGCTCGCCACAGATTTTCGAGGAAGATCAGCCAGGCCGGTCCGGGTAAGGGCTGGTCCAGGCTGGTTAGGCGCGAAAAGGCGCGGTAGTTGAAGAGACTGGGATTTTCCTGGGCGAAGCGCAGCAAGGGCAGGAAGCAGACCAGCGTCATAATGCCAATGATGAGCAGTCCCCAAAGAGCCTGGGTGCGGCGCGGACCAGAACGAGTATGCAGCCAGAAGAGCACCACAGCTGCAAGCATGGCAAAGGGCAGGATCCGGATCGGCGTATATCCGTGCAGCCCGATCCCCAGGGCGATCCCTGCCCAGATAAAATCATTGCGCGTGCCGCGCCGCAGGCCGCGAACTAGAAAGTACAGCGCCGGTGCGACAAACAGCGGATAGAGTGGAAAACGTAAACCAACCCGGGAGATGACATTCGGCCAGTATGCAATCCGAGCATAAAACTCAGCCAGCAAGGCAGCATTCAAACAGGCAATCTCCTTACCGGTCAGGTAAATGAATGGCAGCGTCAACAAGCCTGCCAGGGCGGTGCCCAGCTTCAGGCTGAGGTGGCTGAGACCGGTGCCGAACAATGAGGCAATCCCCGCGGATAGATAAAACTGGATCGCCTCCCGCCCGGTATTGCGGGCGAAGAAGATCGGTCGCGCCCCCTGGAGGATATCGTACACATCTTGCAGCTTTTCAGCGTGGTCACTGTTCATCTCCGGGGGGATTTGAGCGAGACGGTTAAAACGGAAGAAGATAATGGTGACACTGACAAGCAAGAAGATCCACAGCTGTGGATTTGCCAGCGTGAACATCCAGCGTTGGGACTGTCTGGCTTGGTTATCCTGAGGCGGGCGATTTGTCCAAAACGCAGCAGCCATCAGGACAATTGCCGCGATCCACAAGGTGAGATTGAAATTTGTGAACTGGTTGCCGCCCAGGGCCATGAAGGCAGCCACCCCGGCAGCCAGGCCGATGATGAGGGGAATGGAACGCACAGATTGGTTATCATCCTGCCACTCCGGCTCGGCAGATGTGGTTACAACCAGCTCTCCCCGCAAATTAGCCCATACCAGCAGTCCGGCGGCGATGAGATACAGCACCAGACCAGGCTGCCAGCTCCGCTCCGGGGCTGGATTCAGGCTGAACTGGGCGAACAGTGCCAGGATTAGTGCCAGCCCACTCCGCCAGGAGCTGGCGCTGGCCTGGGCTTCGATCTGAGGTTTGACCCCCTCGAAGGTGGTTTCTTCGAGGGGATAAAGGATGGTCTGGGATTCGGGAACGGCCTGAAGGGGAGAGGTGGATGGCGTATCGCTCGCCAGCTCGATTTGAGGGGATTCCTGGCTTTCGGCTGCCGTAGGGATTGGTTTAACTTTTGGAATGGGCACCGGTCCCCCTGGAATTGGCGGGGGGGCGCCTCGCCAGGGAGTCAACAGCGCCTTGACATAGTCCAAAACAGTCGGTTCTTCGGTCATTGCTTGATCGCCAGCACAATCAGGCTTTCACCCATTCGAAGGGGAATAATACTCCATCCGAGGATTGCCTGCAAGCCCCCCGGCGCGCCAAACAGTATCTTCTGCAGGCGGCCTGGGATCAGCGGGAGATAAGGCGCATCCCAGAAACCGTCCGAAAATACCTTCCGGGGTTTTAACTGGTATTTTTTTAGCATGGCCAGCCATTCCGCCGGGGTTTTCAGGCTGATATGGGTGGGATCCTGGTACCCGATCCAACGCTCTGCCTTCCATTTTCGCATGGGTGAATCGAGATTTGGGGTCGCCAGCACCAATAATCCGCCTGGCGCCAGCACCCGGCTCATTTCGGAGATGCCGGTTTCAGGGTTCGGGAGATGCTCGACCACATGTTTGGCGATCAGGATCTGGAAGCTGGCGGTGTCAAACGCACTCAGGTCTTCGGCAGAGCTCAAGCTGAACTGCCCGTTGGGTGCATTCTTCTGGGCTTCTGCCAGCGCTGAGGGGTTAATATCGGTGCCAAAAACAGTGTATTGATTTCCAAACCAGGTCAGCAGATGGCCCAGCCCACAGCCCACCTCCAGAACTCGCCCGGAGCGCGGTCCATGGCGGAGGGCCAGGCGCGCGTAGAAGCGGTTTGACCACCAGTACTGGCTGTAACGGTCATAGGATACGCGCGCATAAGGGCCGGTATGGAAGTATGTTTCATCAAATGGATTGTCGGGTGGCAGGCTCAATTTTATTCCTCTTTGCGCCGGGCGATGTAAAAAGTGAACGTGCCATTTTCGACGGGTTCGGTGCTGGTGTAAGGCCGGATCAGCCTGTCCGTCAGCCACAGGTTCCAACGGGTTGGCGCCCACAGCCAGCGCCCGGTCAGCGCGTGGGGCAGCAGGCAAGGTGATCCGAAATAATGCCCCCACTCCAGGGCGTGGTAGGCCGGGGGAGATAGATAATGCCACCAGTATTGCAGTGTAAAGCCTGCCCGTTCCAGGCGCGCTTCCCAAATGTCCGGGTTATCGGCATGCTGGACGCGGGACATCACCCGAAACCATTCAGTGTACTTTTCAGCCAGGCTGTTCAATCCCATTCTTCGCAGAGATCCGGCAATGGATAAATCGGTCAGGTAGGCGGTATTGGGTACGGAAAAGACAAATGGCGCACCGGGCTGTAAGACACGGGCAGTTTCAGCCAGCACCTGGTCGATATGGGGGATATGCTCCAGGACCGAATTGCTCAACGCGCTGGCGAAATAGCCATCCGGCAGCGGCATCTTCCCCCCATCCGCCTGCACCAGGCTGCGGTAGCCGCGGCGATGCTGGGCTTCATGGATGGGTCCATACCAGGGGTCCAGCCCGACTTCGATCGGGCGGGTAAAGGTGACACTGGCAAAGTGCCCGTCTCCACACCCCACGTCCAGGGTGGGGGACGGCAAGGCAATATCTTGAAAATAGATCGCCTCTACGGTGCGATTAATGCAGCGGAAATAGGGCAGATCGCGTAGATGCAACCAGAAGAGGTCACGGTCTGGGGTGGATGAGTCAGGAAGTGATTCGGGAATGCGCATAGCTAAAAGGCTCGATGGAGGACGGTCAGGCATCAGGTCCGGGATTGGGTTGTTTATGCGCCAGCAGCTCTGAGAATATCTGCTCATATTGGGCGGCAACCTGATCTGGCTCGGACAGGTGGAGAAGTGTCTGCGGGTGGCCCTGGAAGGCATCCCGGTTCGATAACACCTGGATCAGCGCAGCGGCTAAAGCCTGGCTGTCGCCAGCCGGAAAGATCAGTCCACTGCCTGTCTCACTCACTGGCACGCGAATCCCGGGCAAGTCGGAGGCGATGACAGGCGTATTGCACAGCATCGATTCAACCTGGACCATGCCGTACGCTTCCGTGCGGTTCAGGCTGGGCAAAACTGTCACTTCGCAGGTTTGGAAAAAGGCGGTCAATTCCACCGGTGTAAGGATACCCAGGAAAGTCCACCGGCTGCCGAGACTCTCCAGGATAGGCTGGAGATGGGCTGCGTAAGCTTCTTCGCCGAATACGTTTTGATATGGCCCCACGAATAACACCCGGGCGGTTGGAAAGGCTTTGACCACTTCGGGCAGGGCCCGCGCCAGCACTTCGACGCCTTTCTCGGTTGCCAGGCGGGCAGCCATGCCGATGATTCTCTCGCCTGGTTGGATGTTGGCGCGCTGGCGGAAATCTGTCCGGTCAGCGGCAGTCGCCGGCTCTAATACTGCCGGGGGAAAGATTGCCATAACTTTGGAGCGATACTGCTGCAGAAATTCTGAATGGTCTGCATAATCGCGCGACAGGTGGACGATTACCTGGCTGAGTTGCGCACTGATGTGGTTGGCGGCATGGGAAACAATATTTGCGATCCGGTTTACCAGCCCGTCAGGTAAGAGCAGGTCGCACTGGTAGGTTAATACAACCGGCTTTCCCAGCAGGCGGGCGATCACTGCGATAATCGCGGCATCGAACTGGGGTGCATGTAAATTGACCACATCGGCCTGCCGGGCTAATTTCCAGGCTTGCAGCCACATGCCAGGCATGATCACGCCCTTACTGACACGGAACCAGACCCGCGGCCGGATGATCCGCACGCCATGCTGGATTTCTTCGGCGGGCAGCCTGGGATCGAAACGTGAGGTCAGTACAGTCACTTCGTGGCCGCGAGCTGCCAGGGCGCGCGCTTCCCGCTCGGCGTAAATCGTCAGCCCGGAATAATGGGGCCGGTAATAAGTGAGGGCAATCAGGATGCGCATGAGATTAGCGACGTTCTCCAGGCTGGTCCTGGTTCCCCGGATTGTCCGTACCCGCATCAGGCTGCGGGGCGGAATCTGTGGGCGATGTGTCTTTGCGCAAAGACTGCAAGCGGTGGTAGATTCCGCTCAGGCTGTCCCCATCCCGTGTCAAAGCATAAGCCCCAAGCACTCCGGTCATCACATACTGGATGGCGTGCAGCACCAGGGCAAAAGCAAGCGCAATCGAGGTATCCAGTTTGAATACCGATAAGGCGCCAACGACCGATAGCTCAAGCACGCCTAAGGCGCCGGGTGAAGAGGGCGCTGCGATTCCCAATGAGACCACTCCCAAACTGAACGCAGCCCACAGCAGCTTTGCCTGGGGGAAAAAAGCCTGCATCAGAATGTAATATTGTCCAATTGCCAGAACCCAGTTTAGCAAGACCCAGCCAGCTGCGCTGATAAACCGTTTGCCATTGGTAAGGACTTCCAACCCGGAAAACAATTCGGGTAAAAATTTCTGAACCCGCCGGTTGATTAAAGGAATCCGGGTGAATACACGATTGAGCAATGCCTGCGCCTGGGTCCGGTAGCGCGCCAGGAGGAATAACCCGATATACAGGACCAGGACCAGAACCCCGGCCGTCAGCGCGGCAGGGCGCGCCCAGCTGCCGCCAACAACCAGAGGTAAGGTTGCCAGGAGCAGACCCACTGCCATGCCCAGATCCAGCAAACGTTCGATGATCACGCTGGGAAAAGTTTGGAAAAAGCCCATTCCGGATTTACGCGCCAGCAAATAGGCGCGCGCCAGTTCCCCCAGCCGGAAGGGCAGGAGGTTGTTAATCAGGTAACCCTCGTTGACCGCGAAAAAAGTGTCTTTATGCGTGGGGCGGTTGAGCAGGAGGGTTCTCCAGACCTGAGCGCGTACGACCAGCCAGAGGAGAGTAATCGTCGCCGAAGCGGCCACCAGCCGGTAATCCGCCAGCCTGAGCGCCTGAATAAAACTCTCGAGGTCGGCAAAATAAAAAACTACGCCCAGAGATACCAGGCTGATACCCAGGCCGGGGAGCATCTTCTTCCAGCTCCGCTCTACCGGCGGGCTGTTGGGATGAGTGGCGTTGCTGATCTCAGTCTTCTCCGACGCGTAATACAGCCAGAAATGCTTCCTGGGGGATTTCGACGCTGCCCACCATCTTCATGCGCTTCTTGCCGCGTTTCTGTTTCTCCAGCAGCTTCTTCTTGCGGCTGATATCTCCACCATAGCATTTTGCCAGCACATCTTTGCGCATGGCTTTCACGTTGGCGCGTGAGATGACCCGCCCGTCGGCGTACGCCTGGATCGGCACTACGAAGAGCTGGCGGGGGATGATATCTTTAAGCTTGCTGATGATCGCCTGGCCTTTGTGGTAGGCGGATTCTTTGTGGACGATCGTCGCCAGGGCATCCACCGGCTCATCGTTGACCAGGATCTCCAGCTTCACCAGATTATCCACCCGGTATTCTGCAAACTGGTAATCCAGGCTGGCATAGCCCCGGGTGCGTGACTTAAGCTGGTCAAAGAAATCCACAATCAGCTCGGAGAGGGGAATCTCAAAGCTCAATTGAACCCGGTTGGGCGCAGGGTATTCCTGTCCGGTGAAGGTTGCCCGGCGTTTGGTCGCCAGCTCCATCACCGTGCCATAATACTCGGTGGGGGTGAAGATCTGGATCGTCATCCAGGGCTCGCGGATTTCGGTAATGATTCCCTGTTCCGGTAAGTCAGCTGGTGAGTCGATCTTGATCGTCTGCCCATCGTTCAACACAACCTCATATTCTACCGAAGGGGCGGTGACGATAATATCCAGGTCATATTCGCGTTCCAGCCGCTCCTGGATGATTTCCATATGAAACATTCCCAGAAATCCGCAGCGAAAGCCAAAATTTAATGCCTGGGATGTT
>JAJZSS010000068.1 GCA_021849525.1 Chloroflexota bacterium | reverse complement strand
CATGCCATCCAGCTCGCGGATGACCTCGTGGATGTCGGATTCAGCTTTTGCCAGGTCGGCGACCTGGTCACTCATGAACGCAAAGCGTTCGCTGACTTCCAGGTACTCAGCCTGAGCTTCCGGGTTGATTGGCCCCATCCGGCGCAGCTGAGCGCGCTGGCGTTTGATACTTTCATCGATCTCCAGAGATAATTCTTGAACAACTGGGAGCTGCTCCACCATGCCATCCAACGGCAGGGGTGTCGGACCAGATACTTCCTCAGCATACTCAAAAGCGACCAGACCGAAATCTTCCTCGATGCGGTGGCGTAAATTTTCAAGCGACTCCTGCCGCCGGGCGAGCTGGATGCGCGCCTGGGCATGATTGTGCTCAGCCGCGCTCAATGCCTGGCGGGCGCTGGTCTGCACGGTTTGCATCCCAGTTTGTTTTTCTTCCAGGCCAACCAGCTCGATTTCAGCCGGCCGGATCAATTTCTCCAGCTCAGCTATCTCCGCTGCCAGCTCGCTTTCACGGGTCCGGTTCGCCAGGCGGCCGGTGTCAAGCTCCACCAGGCTGGTTTCAATATCGTTCTGGCGGGTTAAAATCTGGCTGTGAGCGCTCTGGCTGCGTGCAATAGAGGCAGTCGCCTCCTGTAAGCGATCGCGGCCATCCTGTAAGGCACGCTCAGCCACCGCCTGGCGAGTACTCCAATGAGAAAGATTGGCTTGCAGCTCATCCAGGGCAAGCTGTTCCAATTCGCTTTGAATCTGGCGGACCGAGGCGCGAGCCTGAAATGCCTGTTCGTCGAAAAGCTTAATCTCTGAAGCGATTTGTTCAAGCTGCCTGCCCGATTCATCCAACTCGGCCTGCAAACGGCGCGCTTGCTCCCTTTGCCAGGTGCTCTGACGTTCGGCCTGTTCCCTGGCATTCTGGAGGCGATTGGCCTCCTGGATCGCCTGCTCTTCGCTGCGCCGGGAATCCTTGACAGCCTGGCGCAGGCGCTGCTCTTCTTCTTGCAGTGCATCCTGGGTTTGCGTTAAGCCGGCAACCTCAGCTTGAGCCGCTGCGATTCGCTGGCTGTACTCCGCCAGCTGTTCGCTCAGTTCCTTCCGCTGGCGTGGTCGGCTGAGTAAGCCCTGCCCCACCCGCTCGCCTGCTCCAGCCAGAACCGGGCCAGCGGCGTAAAACACCTCTCCAGATAGCGTTACTGCCCGCGCTCCCGAATAATTTCCGGATGCATTTTGAGCGGCTAAATTTGCCAGGGCGCGCCGAGCAGCAGCTCGATCGCGGACAACCGCGACCTGCCCCAATAACAAATCGACAATCGGGCGCGTTTCGGCGGGGGCACGTACCATTTCGGAGGCGATACCGATCCAACCAACCAGCTCAGGCATGGCCGGGAAAGCTGCTGGCGGGTTGAGGCCTGAGATGGGCAGCAACACGCCTCGCTTGGCAGCGCCACGCAATAGATCGAGTGCCTCGTCCGGAGCGTGGTCCAGTAATACCGCATCCAGGTAATCCCCTAAGGCGGCTGAGATGGCGATTTCCATCTCCTCGGGGACGTCGAGCTGGTTGCTCAACGCCTGCTTCACGCCTTTTAAGCGAGACTGCCCGGCAGCCTGCAGCAGCAATTTGGAACCTTCGCCGTATCCGGAGAAAGCATTCTCCGCCTGGACCAGTACCTCCAGACGCGCTTTTAACCGAGCCTGGTCTGCCATCAGCGCGGATTTTTTCTCGTTGGCTTGCTGGATCATACGCGCGTGGGCTAACTGCTTCTCTTGATGGTTTTGCAGGTCCGTCTCAGCCGTTTTCCGCTGTTCCACAGCCAGATCCCGCTCCTTGAGGGCTGCCTGCATGCCTTCCTGCGCCCGAGTGAGCTCACTTTCCGCCGCCTGGACGGCTTTTTGAGTCTGCTCGAGGACGGTCTGGCTGCGAGAACGCTGGTTTTGCATTTCAATCTGGCGCGCCTGGAGTTTATTCTGCCGCTGGTTCAGGCTGCCCGATTCCTGACGTGCGGTTAGTAATTTTTCTTCGATGGCGCGACGCTCCACCTGGCGGGCTGAGAGCGCAGCGCGAGCCTGTTCTACCTGGTGGTGGGCTTCGCGGAGATCTTCATCCCTGACCGCGATCTCTCCCTGGAGAGACTCCAGGCGGTTCTCAAAAATCGCCTGCTCTTCAATCTGGCGGGCTGCCTGAGCGATCAGGCTCTGGCTCTGTTCTCTGTAGGATCGCTCACGTTCATCCGCAACTGCCAGTGAGCGGATCAAGGTCTCGCGTTGGGAATGCAGATCTGACAACTGGAGGTGCCAGGCATTCAAACGAGCACGCACAGATTGGATACTCTCATGCAGGTCACCAATCAGTTCATCCAGACCAGCATGCTCCCGGCGAACCTGGTCCAGGCTGGTCTCGCGCTGGTGTGAAATTTCCAGAGCTTCACCCAGGTCAACCTGGGCCTTGTGCCAGTGGTAACCATACCACTCACGCAGCAAGACTTTTAAATCAGAGCGCACCTGGTCGTACTCCTGGGCGCGCCGTGCCTGGCGCTCCAGGCTTTTCAAGCGCGGCTGAAGCTCCGCCAGAATGTCCTGCACCCGTTCCAGGTTGCGTTGGGTCGTTTCCAGGCGGCGCAATGCTTCTTCACGCCGGCCGCGATATAACCCGATCCCGGCGGCTTCTTCGAACAAACGCCGGCGTTCTTCAGCCTTCAGCGCCAGGGCGGCATCCACCAGTCCCTGGCCGATGATCGTATAGGTTCGTTCAGCGAGACCTGACTGAGCCAGGAGCTCGGAGACATCTTTAAGGCGTACCCGCTGCCCGTTGATCAGATATTCGTTCGTCCCATCGCGATAAGCCCGGCGTGTGATGGCTACTTCACTGAAATCAATCGGCAGCCAGCTGTTAGCATTGTCAAAAGTAATCGTCGCCGAGGCCATACCCGCCCGTGGGCGCTGCTCTGAGCCTGCAAAGATCATGTCTTCGGTCTTTTTGCCCCGCAGCAGGCTGTACGACTGCTCACCGAGCACCCAGCGCATGCTGTCGGCAATATTGGATTTACCACTGCCATTGGGTCCAACGATACAGGTGATCATGTCGGCGAACTCGAATAGAGTCCGGCTGGCGAAGGTCTTGTAACCCTGTAGTTCAAGCGATTTGAGTCTGGATTCAGGCATAGGTTATTCAAAGCCCAGAGAATCTAGTTTGGCGCGCGCCGCAGCCTTGGTGGCGGCTTGCTTGCTGTTACCTGCGCCGCGCCCGCTGGGCTTTCCATCAATCACGACTTCCACTTCGAAATGTTTGGCGTGCTCGGGTCCCATCGTTGCTACCAGGCGATATACAGGTGGGCCAAAACCCTGGGCTTGAGCCCATTCCTGAAGCAGGCTCTTGGGATCTTTTTCTTTATTCGATTCTAAAATATCATCCGCAGCTTCTTCGAGTCGAGCTCCGATAAATTGATTGACTGCCGGCATCCCCTGGTCCAGAAATAGCGCGCCAACAACAGCTTCGAAAGTGGCGCACAACAATCCATCCCGCAGACGCCCACCGTTTTCATCTTCGCCTCGCCCGACGAACATTAAAGCGCCTAAATCCACCTGGCGGGCAAACTCAGCTAACTGCTCGGTCCGCACCAGGGCAGAACGTAAACGCGTCAGCTCGCCTTCACGCATCTCGGGGAATTGATTATATAACCAGGCGCCAACTAAAAAATCTAATATCGCGTCCCCTAAAAACTCGAGCCGTTCATTGTCTTCCAGCGCTTCGGGATGTTCATTCAGATACGAGCTGTGGGTTAAAGCCCTTCGCAGCAGAAGTGTATCGTTAAAAATTACGCCTGTGCGGCGAGTAAACTCCTCGGCAATTTCCATGCCTGAGGCTCCCTGGGAATGGTTCCTCATACTCTGCTCCTGGAACTCAGGGAGCGCCAGAAACCCCACCCCGGGGTCGAGTATCTGGCGTTCCATCAGTTCAATTGAATTTAGTCTACAGGGAAATATTACACGCTCATCGGAATTTACGCAAGACCAGCACAGCATTATGTCCCCCAAAACCGAATGCATTGCTGACTGCTACTTCTACCGGCATCTGGCGTGCTTGATTAGGTACTACATCCAGGTCACACGCCGGATCTGGTGTCTGATAATTGATTGTTGGAGGGATCACCCCATCCTGAATCGCTTTGACGCAGAACAAGGTTTCCAGGGCTCCGGTCGCGCCCATCATATGACCCGTCATCGACTTGGTGGAGGAAACGGGGATTGCATATGCCCTGGCACCTAAGGAGCCTTTGATGGCGCGGGTTTCTGAAAGATCATTCAAGACTGTACCGGTGCCGTGAGCGTTGATATAGCTGATCTCCTCTGGATTGATCCGGGCGGAACGGAGTGCGCTCAGGATCGCGCGCGCTCCACCGCCGCCATCTTCCGCCGGGGCAGTAATGTGATATGAATCAGCTGTTGCAGCGTAGCCTGCAAGCTCAGCCAGGACTATGGCTCCACGCTGTCTGGCAGAACTCAGCCGTTCCAAAACCAGTATGGCAGCACCCTCACCCATCACCAGGCCATCCCGCTCACGATCAAAAGGCCGGGGAGTGCAGTAATCTTCATCATTGCGGCGCGACATCGCCCCCACCCGGTCAAAGGCGGCCACACCCAGAGGTGTGATCGTCGCTTCACTGGCGCCGGCGATGGCGACATCGATGATCCCCGCCCGTAAGAGAGTCCAGGCCAGCCCGATAGCATCCGCTCCCGAGGCGCAGGCAGAGGCGATTGAGTAGGATGGGCCATGAATCCCCAGGTCAATAGCAGTCATACCGGCTGCGCCATTGGACATCAGCATGGGTATTGCGAAAGGACTGATCCGGCGCGGGCCTTCCGCGCGCACTGTATCCAGCGCATCACTCAGTGCTTGAATCCCACCAATAGAGGAAGCAATCATCACCGCCACATGTTCGCGGTTGGTGTCGTCGATCACCAAACCAGACTGCGCCAGCGCCTCCTGCACAGCCGCTGCGGCAAACAGCTCGAAGCGGTCCCGCCGGCGAGCTTCTTTGGCAGGTAAGTATTTTTCGGGATCAAATCCTTTGATTTCAGCTGCAATTCGAACCTGATAATCGCGGGCGTCAAACAGGGTGATGGGTCCTACCCCGGACATTCCGTGAATGGCTGCCTTCCAGGATTGGTCCGCAGTCAACCCAATTGGATTGACCGTTCCCAGGCCGGTGATAACAATGGATTCATGAGAATGGGATTGTGCAGACATCCAGCCTCCACCTGGCAATAGTCGTTGGGCGGCTTACAGCCCGCCTCGATTAAACCAGATGGGAGGGGGTTTTCAGACCGCTGCCGGTCAGGATTGCCACTACCGGCTCAGGGGTATCCGGTGGCAGTTGCTGTACGGCATTCCAAACCAGCGCCGAAGTCGGCTCTACATAAAACCCCTGGTGAGCCAGATGGTCGCGGCCAGGTAGAATCTGCTCCTCGTCAATGGCGACAAAGGTTCCCTGGCTGTGCTCTACGATCTGCATCACCGCGTCGCCGCGCATAGGCCGGTAGACGCGCACACCTTCGGCCAGGGTATCGCCTTCCGTCACCCAACCGTAGGCCGACATGCCGTGTTGATAGACCGCCCACAGGGGAGCGCAGGCTCGAGCCTGCACACCGACCAGGCGAGGAAGTCGTTCAATCAGGCCGCCTTTATTCAGCAGGTCAAAGCCGCGCCCGATCGCCAGGAGCAGGTTACCCTGGCCGGCAGGGACAACTACCGTCCCCGGCGCGCGGCCCAATTGTTCAAACAACTCATAAGCCAGGGTGGCATAACCTGGTAACAGCTGGGGAAGATAGGCATGGCTGGCATAGACTGCGCCATTTTCGACTGCTTGCTGTACTGCCTGAGCGGCATTGGAACGCGGACCAGGAATTGCGAGTATTTCAGCCCCATAAGCGGCAATTTGAGCCCGCTTCGGGCCGGAAGCCGATTCTGGCACATAGACACGAGCCTGAATCCCGGCTCGAGCAGCGTAGGCTGCAAAAGACGCCCCGGCATTGCCAGATGAATCTTCAACAGCCTCCTGAACACCGTTAAGTTTCAGCCAGCTCGCCAGGACGGCAGATCCCCGATCTTTAAAAGAACCGCTGGGATTTAGAGATTCGAGCTTGAAGGCGACCTGCCGGTCATCGACCTGCCCCCAGACCAGAGGGGTATTCCCCTCCCCCAGAGTCACCTCAGGGGATTCGTCCGTTAATCCGAGTAAGGGGCGGAAACGCCAGATGCCAGGCCGAAAGGCGTTTTGCTTTAGCTCGCCTGGATTATATGCTGGCAATCCAGTCAGGTCATAAATCCCGGTGCAGACCGGGCAGCGATATGGTAAACCATCGGTTGGGTACGGGCGACCACAATTGGTGCAGTGGATTGCCAGCATACCTCATTCCCCCGCTTTTGGATGGTACTTCCCTTCAACCCAGGCTTCGCCGGTAGGACCGACTTCCTTTTTCCATACCGGGACGATTTCCTTGAGCCGATCGATCCCATAGCGCGCCGCATCGAAGACCCCGGTATCCCGGTGTGCAGCCGAGCAGGCGATCAACACGGTGGGGGTGCCTGGATCGAGCCTGCCGATCCGCTGCACGATCGCGATCCCTTCTACGATCGGCCAGCGCTCGCGGATCTCCGCGGCTACCTGAGCCATTTTGGCTTCAGCCATAGGGGTATAGGCTTCATACTCCAGATAGGCTGTCTCATGCGCATCGCCGCGCGCCGTAACCCCACGCACCATTCCACTGAAGATACAGGCTGCGCCGGTGCTGGGCAAAGTAATCCGGGCTACCAGATCGTCTAGGTCCAGGGCTTCTTCGGTGATGTGGTAGATGGTAGGAAATTCGTCCTGTGAACCGCCGCTGACCGGCGGAAAGAATGCGATCTCAGCGTCAGCCGGCAGCAAGTCCTCGTCCACAGCAAAATCATGATTGATCGAGACCACACAGGTTTCGAGAAGGGGTTTAATCTGGGGGTAGACTGTAGCAATGTGGTCTTTAACCAGGCGGACATCGGCATCTAACGGAACAACAAGATCAAGCTGGCGTTTGCCGGTATGCTCTTTTAATGTGGCAAAAAAAAGGACTTTAATTTTATTCATCGCTGCGCTTCCCAATTGATAACATCTCCACTCACACCACCATGCTTCTCAAGCAAGCGGATATTTTGAATTTCCATCGTCTTCTCGACAGCTTTGGCCATATCGTAGACTGTCAGCGCTGCCACCGATACCGCCGTCAGGGCCTCCATCTCAACGCCCGTCTTACCGGTGGTTCGCACTTCAGCCGTAATCCGCACTCCGGGCAGC
>JAJZSS010000067.1:5573-7325 GCA_021849525.1 Chloroflexota bacterium | reverse complement strand
GTGAGGCAACCCAACGGCATGCGAGGAGAGACCCGACCGACCTCAGGGCACCGAAGGGGCAAGCCAGGCGCCAGCCAGCGCCCGGCGAAACTCTCAGGTAAAAGGACTCGCCTGCCGCATTCCTCTGGAAAGATGGCTGCCGGTTTTGACCGGGGCATCACCGATGGGGCAAACGCCATTCTGGCGCGAATCTCTCAGGTCCAATACAGAGGCGCACACGAAATTTGTGTGCGCCTTTAATAATTAATCAAATCCTGCCCTTAGAATCCTTTTCCAGCCAGGAGAAATAATATGAATACCCCAACCGATCAGAAATACACCCAGAACGACGAATGGATCCGCGTGGAAGGCAGCCTTGGGGTTGTCGGGATCACCGATCACGCCCAGGAACAGCTCTCCGATGTTGTGTACGTCGAGATCGTGGTCAGCGAGGGCGATACCGTCAGCGCCGGGGATACCTGCGCCACAGTTGAATCGGTCAAAGCTGCCGCCGATGTCTACATCCCGGTCAGCGGCAAAGTCGTCGCCGTCAATGAAGCCCTACCCGATACCCCGGAAAGCGTCAACAGCGATCCCTACGGCGCGGCCTGGATGGTCAAGATCGAGCTGAGCGATCCGGCGGAGCTGGAAAAGCTGCTCGATGCTGCCGGTTATGAAGCCTACGTCGCCTCCAAAGAATAATTCAACCGGCTCACAAGTCAAAATATAAAGGAGCGACCATGTTTATTCCGCACACAGATCAGGAGCGGGAAGAAATGCTGCTCGCCATCGGCCTGGAACGTCTGGACCAGATGTTCACCGCCGTGCCCGAGCAGGTACGCTTCCCCAGGCTGAACCTGCCGCCCGGCTTGACCGAGATGGAAGCCGCCGCCGAGCTGGAGCTGCTGGCCGGCGAAAATGAATCCACCCGGGATTTAATCTGCTTCCTGGGCGCCGGCGCCTACAACCATTACATCCCGGCGGTCGTCGATTCGATCCTGCGCCGCGGCGAGTTTTACACTGCCTACACCCCCTACCAGCCCGAGATCTCCCAGGGCACTTTGCAGGCGATCTTTGATTACCAGAGCCTGATCGCCGCCCTGACCGGGATGGATGTATCCAACGCCTCGCATTATGATGGCGCCACCGCTGTCGCCGAAGCCGTGACCATGGCGCTGGCAGTCTTCCGCGACAAACGCAAGAAGATCGTGCTCTCGCCCGGTCTGCATCCCCAGTACCGCCAGGTTGTGCGCACCTACAACCCCGGCAAAGAGCTGGTGCTGGTCGGAGATGAGACCGGCACCGACCTGAATGCCGGGCCGGAGAGCCTGATCCCCCTCCTGGATCAAAATACAGCCCTGGTGATCGTCCAGTATCCCGACTTTTTCGGTCGCGTCTATGATTACGCCAAACTGGCGGAGGCGGTCCACCAGGCCGGCGCCTTGCTGGCGGTGGCCGTCAATCCGCTGTCGTTGGGTCTGCTCACCCCGCCCGGCGAGTTCGGCGCCGATATCGTCACCGGCGAAGGCCAGCCGCTGGGCATCCCGCTCTCCTTTGGCGGGCCGTACCTGGGCATCTTCGCCACCAAAAACGAGTATGTGCGCAAGATGGCCGGCCGGCTGGTCGGCGAATCGGTCGATAATCGCGGCCAGCGCGCCTACGTGCTCACCCTCACCTCCCGCGAGCAGCACATCCGCCGTGAAAAAGCCACCTCCAATATCTGCACCAACCAGGGCTTGATCGCCCTCGGCGCTTCGGTTTACATGAGCGCCC
>JAJZSS010000067.1:4393-5563 GCA_021849525.1 Chloroflexota bacterium | reverse complement strand
GCGCCAGGTTGCCGAGCTGTGCTATCACAAAGCCCATTACGCTGCCGAGCAGATCGCAAGGTTACCCGGTTACCGCCTGTGGTCGGCGGCTCCATTCTTCAATGAGTTTGTGCTCCAATGCCCGCGCCCGGTAGCGCAGATCAACGATTACCTGCTCGAAGAAGGCATCCTGGGCGGCTACGACCTGAGCCAGGATTACCCGGAAATGGAAAACTGCATGCTGCTGGCCTTTACCGAGCTGAATACCCGCGAGCAGATCGATCTCCTGGTCGAGATCCTGGAGGAGGTGTCCAATGACTGAGCCCCTGCTGTGCGAGATGTCTGTCCCCAATCGCAAAGGGGTGCGCTTCCCCGAGCCGGATGTCCCCCCGTCTCCCTTACTGGATGGCTTCGTTCGCCAGTCGCTGCCCCTGCCCGAGATCTACGAAGCCGATGTCGTGCGCCATTTCACCCGCCTGTCGCAGCTCAATCACGCCATTGATACCGGCTTCTACCCGCTCGGCTCCTGCACCATGAAATACAATCCGAAAATCAACGAGGAGACTGCCCGCCTGCCCGGTTTTGCCGCCCTCCACCCCCTCCAGCCCGCTGAAACTGTCCAGGGCGCCTTGCTCCTGATGTATGAGCTGCAGGAATGGCTCAAAGAGATCAGCGGCTTTGCCGGGATGACCCTGCAGCCGGCCGCCGGCGCCCAGGGTGAGCTCACCGGCGTCCTGATTATCCGCGCTTACCATGCTGATCGCGGCGACAGCCAGCGCAACAAGATCCTGATCCCCGATTCTGCCCATGGCACTAACCCGGCGACTTCGGCAATGAGCGGGATGCGCGTGGTGGAGATTAAGTCCGATGCCCGCGGCAATATCGATCTCAGCGCCCTGCAGGCCGAATGTGACGACACCCTGGCCGGCCTGATGCTCACCAACCCCAATACCCTGGGACTGTTCGAAGAAAACATCCAGCAGGTGGTTAAGCTAGTCCACGATGCCGGCGGTCTGGTGTACGGCGACGGCGCCAATATGAACGCCCTGCTGGGCATCGCTCGCCCCGGCGACCTGGGCATTGACGTGATGCATTTCAACCTGCACAAGACCTTCTCCACCCCCCACGGCGGCGGTGGCCCCGGCTCCGGGCCGGTGGGCGTGACCGAGAAGCTGGTCGACTTCCTGCCAG
>JAJZSS010000067.1:0-4383 GCA_021849525.1 Chloroflexota bacterium | reverse complement strand
GGCCGGTGGCGGCCGTGATCGAAGCCGGCGATGAAGAGCTACCGCCCCTGTACGGCTTCGTCACTCCGGCCAAAACGATCGGGCGAGTCAAGTCCTTCAACGGGCAGTTCGGGATGCATGTGCGTGCCTACACCTACATCCGCATGCACGGCGCCGACGGCTTGAGGCGCATCTCGGAATACGCCGTGCTGAATGCCAATTACCTGCGCGCCCGCCTGCGCCACGCCTACCCGGTGCCTTACGACCGCATCTGCATGCACGAATTCGTCATGGAAGGTCACTTCGCCGATGTCCCCGAGGTGCGCGCCCTGGATATCGCCAAGCGCCTGATGGACTACAAGTTCCACCCCCCGACGAACTACTTCCCGCTGATCGTGCATGAAGCCCTGATGATCGAGCCGACCGAGACCGAAAGCAAGCAGACGTTGGACGCCTTCGTGGATGCCCTGCTCAAGATCGCCGACGAAGCCCGCCAGGACCCCGAGCTGCTCAAGACCGCCCCGCACAATACACCCTTTGGCCGCCTGGACGAAGTCAAAGCCGCCAAGGAGCTGGTCCTGTGCTGCGGGGTTAGCTCACCGGTCGAAGAGTAATCCTGGGTCGGATCGCTGTTCGCGAATTAATATGCTCAACAAAACCCCAGGGGTTTCGAAAACCCCTGGGGTTTTATACGTGAGGGAACAGCTTATCGTAAACCTTCAGCAAAACGAACCAGGTCATCCTTAGTTAATTTACACGAGCCCTGATAATTCTCCAGAATCACACCCATGGTTGAGATCCTGTACAAGAATCCATCCGCATACCAATCGAGGCGGTGGTAATCGATGTCATTATTCCAGGTTCTCTTTTGAGGGCTGGCAGTTCCATCTTCCTGAGCCAAAGCTGTGCTCCATTCGCCCTTCAAATATTCCCCGCTCACTCCATTAATGGTCACCGGTTCGACAAGCGCGCTGGAGCCAATTTCATACGGCATGTAGCTCCCCATATCCTTTTCATACTGAGCCTTTGACATCCTGGTGATTTGCAAATGAAGGCCGAATAAGCCATATTTCGCCATCGCCGGATCTTCATCCACGCAGCTGTATTTCAAAAATACGATACCCGGTGCGAGGGGAACCTCCCCTCCATCAAATGTGTAATGAGTCGGGATGGCGCTGGATTGTGGGACCTGGTATCCAACCAGTTTCGTGAGTATTGTCAGATCCTGAATACCCGCAATTTCGCTCTCGCCCGCGCCATTATCTGGTACGAACGTGGACACAGTTGGTTTCGAACCATCCACGAGTGGCTCCATGCTGGCAGCTATTGCCGCCATGTCATTCATACCCAAATATCGCGGGCTGCCCGGCTGGCGATCACCCATGTACAGGAGAAGATAGTTCAGGTTTCCGTCGGTCCAGCGGAATTTATGAACCATGGCATCGTCGATCCATAACTGATCGGCGACATCCTCTGGCTTCATCTGGCTCGCCACACTGTATCCACTCCCCCAGCCGCCGCGCACATACTCACCTGTGAGTACCCCAATTGCTAAGTGGGTCACTTTGTCTTCAGGCCCAATAATCGTCCCTTCGACCTCGTCTGCAGGGCGAATGACCAGGGTCAACAAAACTCCCTGGCTGGGGTTTGAAAGATCCACCCAGGCATTACCTGCTGGTCCCGGTTCAATTTTCTTAATCGAGTAACCTTTGGGTAACCGGGTAGGCAGCTTAAGTATATATTTTTCCTTGGGGAATATTCCTGTTCCTTCTCGGGTGGCCTCCATAGCTGTTTCCACTTCTGCCACGATCCCCGGAATCCTGGTTGGTTCTAGAACCGGGATCTCAGCAGTTGGGAGGAGTACCTGGGTATTTTGATCGCTTTTGATCCAAAAACTCAGCAGGCTTTGGGCAGCAGCCCGTAATGATGGGCTGCCTAGTATGCCAATCGCCACGATGGTTATCATGGCGAAAACAATTACAGCCATCCGATAACTTGGCGACAGTGAAGCAATCCAACTTCTATCCTTCAGGGTTTGCCTGGTTTCGAGTAATTCGGCTTTGCTTATGATCTGGCGCTCTAAATTGACCTTATATTCTGGAGCAGCAGTAATCGTCCCAGCCAGTCGCATCAGTTCAACTGCCAGGTTTCCCTCGGTCAGTTCTTCTGTTTCTTCCTGTTGGGATTCTTTTCGCGAGTGAAAACTAAATAGCTTCACGTTATTTATCTCCTTTCTTTGCCCCTTGATTAAGCCGTACTTTCAAGTCCCTCATTCCACGGTGGATCAGCATTCTAATCGCCTCTTCGCTTTTCCCCATAACCATGCCTATTTCTTCTGGAGCCAGGCCAGCAAAATAATACAGCCTAATCGCTTCCCGTCGGTCATGAGATAGCTGTTCGATTACAGATAGAACCCGTTCCAATGTCAAATGCTGATTTACCAGCTCTTCGGGTGAGTCTATGCTGTGTTGAATTTCCGAGATAGTATCTATCGGATCTGTCGGTTGCTGTCGAAAGATGCGGGCTGCCTTCCGGCCGGCGATTCCAAAAAGCCAGGCTGCAAAAGATCCATCGTTTCGAAAGCTCCTCAAGCCTTCTAAGGCTGCCAGAAATGTCTGTGAGGTGATATCTTGCGCATCCTCCTCATGGTTTACTCTGGCAAGGCAATACCGATATACTCGATCAACATAACGCTGGTAAAGGAGGACAAAATACCTGGTATCCAGGAGAGCTTTTTGGACCAGCTCGCTATCTGGAGAGGGCTGTTGATCTGAATTGTCTTCAGTTAATGTGCTAAACCTGTACCGTGTCAGCAAGTGAGTGCTCCTCGTTCGATGTTTTGGCGCGCCTGTATTATTATGTTCCATTTGGAGGGGATTTTATAACAGTGAGTTTGGTTAATTTCCAGAATGTGCATTAGATCTGGCCATTTATTGCCCATACTGCATAGCTGAGTGGATTGTATTCTCTAGTCTATTAACTGACAAATTAAATCTGTCCGGATTAGTGATCCGGACAGATTGTTATCCTATCAGCGATTGAGATGTATGTTTAGTAAGGCACGCCTGCGGCGTCCTGCCGTCTCAGGGTCAGCACGATCATATCGTCGTAAGGGGGAGCGGAAGCGGTGAACTGGTCGATGGTGGCGCAGATTGAGGCCAGCGACTGCCTGGCGTCGGGGATGGTATACGCCCGGGCGATCGCCTCGCGGAAGCGCCCAGTGCCGAAGAACTCGCCCTCCGGGCTCTGAGCGTCGGTCACGCCATCGGTGTAGATCACCAGCATATCCTTCTCTGCCAGCGCCACCTCGTCGGCTGCCCACACCGCGTCTTCCAGCACTCCCAGCGGCATCCCGGTGCGGATGAGCACATCGAACGGCTCTTCGAATGCAGGCCGGAATAAATAAGGCGGGTTATGTCCGGCGTTCACATAGCGCAGCTGCCCGCTGGCGGGATCAAGCACCCCGTAAAAGACGGTTACGAACATCCCGGAATGGCTGTCTGCCAGGATGCGGGCATTGGCCTCCTGCAGCGCCAGCCCCGGGTCGTCCGGCAGGAGCCTGATGTAAGTGCGCAGCACCGTCCGGCTGAGGGTCATAAATAAAGCTGCCCCGGCGCCCTTATCGGAGACATCCGCCACGATGATGCCCAGCTTGCCGTCTGGCAGCAGGATAAAATCATAGAAATCGCCCGAAGTCTGGCGGGCCGGGTTAAATTCCACCGCCAGGTCCCAGCCTTCCAGGCGAGGAAGCTGGTCGGGCAGGAAGCTGGCCTGGATTTTCCCGGCATCCGAAAGCTCGCGCACCACACTCCGTAATGAAACCGATTGGCTTTGTGAAAGGACTTCCAGGCGGTGATCGATATTGGCGGCGTTGCCGTTGGCGTGCATCCCGTAGAACAAGTCCCGGGCCTGCTCCAATAACTGGCGAGCCTGCTCGCTGTCGTCTTCCTGGTCGCGCAGCAGGTATACTTCTGCCAGGTCGATCAGGACGTACGCCCGCCCCAGCGGACCCCGGGCGCGTTCGATCAGGTCGATCAGCTCCCGGTAGATCTCAATTGCCTGGGTATAGGATCGCTCGGCTGCTGCTACTGCGGCCTCGCAGGACATGAGATCCAGCTTGCTGGCATAGAATTCATCCGGGCGCAGCTCTTTGCGCAGTTTATCGCGCCAGAAGCGTGCTTCAGCCACCTTTCCCTGCCGGGCGTACACCAGGCAGGCTACCAGAGGGATAAAATTGTGCCCCAGGCTGAAGTCCTCGGAGGCTTTAATGACCTCTTTCAGAACTGCTTCGATCGGCGCCCAATCCGCAATCGGATGGAAGCGATTATATTCAAGATTGGACACAATCCACATGATGCTGTACTCGCCCTGGGCGAGGAGCTCGCCGTGCTCGATGGTCTCAGC
>JAJZSS010000066.1:919-7332 GCA_021849525.1 Chloroflexota bacterium | reverse complement strand
ATCTAGATTATATCGCCCGGGCGCAGCATGGCTCCCAGACGCATTCCTGCCCGGCGGGTTTGCTCCGGGCTGCGGCTGATGAATTCGGTGGAATGGGGATCGAGGATAGGCATTTTGTTAGGATTATACGCTTATTTATGCCCCCGGTCCAAACTTTCTTTCCGAGAGGATCAAGGTTTGATCTGGAGATTGGCTAAGGAAGCTGCCACCCGCTTCAGTCCGACATCCTCGAAGAAGATATCGACAATCTCATCATCGTCCTGTAAGCGACTATTCAAAACCATGCCTTCATTCCAGATTGGATGCTGAACGCGCATTCCTGGGTGATATCTCTGCTGCAGCATCTGGTTGGGTGCGCGATGCGATTCGGCTGGCCAGCGGAAGGCTGCGGGTTTACGTTCAGTTGATTGTTTACGGCTGCGGACTGGCTTTGAATCAGCCAGAATATCTTCAGGTAGTTCTTCAAGAAACCGAGATGGCAGCGCGGGATCATTTAATCCGTAAGCGATCCGGTTCTGAGCATAGACTAAATAAAGCCGTTCTTCAGCGCGCGTGATCCCAACATACAACAAGCGGCGTTCTTCTTGCATTTCTTCAGGATCCTCAATCGAACGGCTGTGGGGCAGGGTGCCTTCGTTCAGACCAACGATGAACACGACCGGGAATTCCAGCCCTTTAGCGGCGTGTAATGTGAGCAATGTCGGAGCGTTCGCATTTTCTTCGACGGTATCCTGGTCGGACACAAGGGCAATCCCTTCCAGGAATAGCTCCAGGCTTTGATCTTTACGCTGGCTGGCCAGATTGCGCAATTCCATGACATTATCCCAGCGATCACGACCTTCTTCGCTGCCATCGTCGATATAAGAATGGTAATCAATGTCATCCAGGATGCGCTCGAGCATGTCCAGAGGATTGGATTCCGATTTGAGGATCTGCCAGCGGTTGAGTAATGCTCCGAACTGATCCAGAGCCGTCAGGCTGCGACCCTTGAAGACATCTCGCAGATGTGAATGGGGATCGCGGCCAAGCTCCAGGAGCATTTCGCCAGGAGTCAGCTTCGCCTGTTGGGCACGGACGCGCAGGTCCAAATAGGTCTTATCTCCGATGCCGCGCTTTGGCGCCTGGATGGCGCGTTCGAGGCTGATCTCATCTTTGGGATTATGCACAAGGCGCAGGTAAGCAACCAGGTCTTTGATCTCTCGGCGACCGTAAAAGCGTTGGGCTCCGACCAGCTTGTAAGGCAGGTTGGCCTTTAGAAATGCTTCTTCCAAAACGCGCGACTGTGCATTGGTGCGATACATTACTGCAAAAGCACCTGGTTGGAGATGTTGGCGAGCAACCAGGCTGCTGATGGTGTCGATAACATAATTGGCCTCAGCCTGATCGTCGTAGGCTTCAAAGAGAATTGCTTTTTGTCCCTGGCCGCGTTCTGTAAATAAACGTTTTGGCGTTCTGTGGGGGTTGCGATCGATGACGGCCATCGCCGCATCCAGGATCGCCTGGGTAGAGCGGTAATTCTGTTCGAGGAGGATCTTCTGGGTTTGAGGATAATCGTCCTCAAACTTCAGCACATTGCGGTAATCTGCGCCTCGCCAGCGATAGATCGATTGGTCAGCGTCCCCGACTACGAAAATATTGTGATGAAAAGATGCCAGGTGCTTGAGCAAGGTGTACTGGGCCAGGTTGGTATCTTGAAATTCATCTACCAGCACGTGCTCGTAGCGCCGGGCATATTTTTCGCGGATGGCAGCCTTGTTTTCCAGGAGAAAAGCAGTGTACAACAACAGATCGTCGAAATCGACGCCATTGTTATTTAGGAGCAGGTTTTGGTAGCGCTCGTAGACTTTTCGAGCAGCCTCATCTCGGTAGTTGTTCACTGGAAATTGGTCCGGGAGTAACAACTCGTTTTTGGCATTGGAAATCGCGGCATGCAGTCGAGCTGGTTGGTGTTGTTTTGGGTCCAGATCGAGGTCGATGATGGCTTGCTTGACCAGCCGTAGCTGATCGTCGGTGTCGTAGATCACAAAATTGGAGTTGAAAGGAAGGTCTTCCGCTTCACGGCGCAGGATCCTGGCGCAGATAGAATGGAATGTACCCAGTGTAAGGCCCCGGGCTGCCTCACCTAACAGCTCAGCAACCCGGTTTTCCATCACCCGGGCAGCTTTATTGGTAAAAGTAACCGCCAGGATATGATATGGACTGACGCCCATGCTGCTGATCAAGTATGCAATCCGGTGAGTCAGGACGCGAGTTTTCCCGGAACCTGGTCCTGCAAGGATCAAGACCGGTCCCAAACCTGCGACGACCGCCTGTTGTTGTTGCGGATTGAGGCCTTTCAGTAAATCCAACCCAAACTCCCAGTATCAATGTTTACGAACCTGTCGAAGGTAAATCGGTTCATTCTACCGTTTAGAGAATAGCATGTCAACATTGGGCGTCTCCCATTGGGCGTCTCCCATTGGGCGTCTCCCATTGGGCGTCTCCTATTGGGCTGTTCCCTTTGGGCGTCTCCCATTGAGCTGCAGCTGGGGGCGACATCCATAGGCTGGCAGCCATGCGGCTGGCTGAAGTGTTGGGTTTGTAGGGATACTCCAGAGCAATTCTGGTTGCCATCCGGTCGGCAATGGGCTAAAATCAGGCTATGAACTGGGGTATCTTAGGCCATGAATGGGCTGTCCAGCTGCTCCATGAGCAGCTGGTTCAGGGTCGCTCGAAGCAAGCTTATTTATTTACCGGCCCTCCCGGCGTTGGCCGGCGGACCCTGGCTCTGGCTATGGCCCAGGCGCTAAATTGCCT
This sequence comes from Chloroflexota bacterium, assembly GCA_021849525.1. GTDB lineage: Bacteria > Chloroflexota > Anaerolineae > Anaerolineales > UBA4823 > JAJZSS01. Next base: position 4,536 of record JAJZSS010000066.1, on the reverse strand, counting down.
CCAGCCGCTTGCGCCGGCCACACCATGCCTGACCTGCAGAACTTGCCAGCAATTCAAAACCATGAAGCACCCCGATCTGTCTGTCATCCAGGCGGATCAGGTTGGCGGGGTTCTTAAAGTCGAACAAATCCGGGAAATGCAGCATCGCCTGGCGTTGGCACCTTATGATGCGCGTTTCAAAATTGCCCTTCTTTTGCGGTTCGAAGAGGCCCATGCCAGTGCCGCCAATGCCTTGCTGAAGACGTTAGAAGAACCGCCTTCACGGGTAATCCTGTTGCTGACCGCGCAGGATAGTGAAAGCGTGCTGCCGACAATAGCCTCGCGTTGCGAGGTGATTCGTTTACGTCCTTTGCCATACGCACAGGTAGAAGCCGGCTTACAAACCGGCTGGGAGATCCCCGCCGAACAAGCCAATCTATTAGGGCATATTTCCGGCGGTAGACCCGGGTACGCTCTGCGGCTGAGTCGCAATGAAGATCTGCTCGAACAGCGCCGGGGATGGCTGGATGATCTGAGTAAATTATTGTCTGCGAAGCGGGTTGCCCGGTTTGCATATGCTGAAACCGTCACTAAAGATAAGTACTTGCCGCTGGCTGATTTACTGCAAACCTGGCTGACTTATTGGCGGGATGTGCTTCTCTTGACGACAGGGGCCGACTCACCGCTGGCCAATATCGATCGCCAGGCGGAAATTGAGCAGCTCGCAAGCAGGATCAACTTGCAAACTGTGCGTAAAGTAATCCAGGCTGCTGAGCATACGCTTCAGTTGCTGTCCAAGAATGTCAATGCGCGCCTGGCCATGGAAGTATTTATGCTCGATCTACCCTATTTGTAAATCGAGGGAACCGGCCTTTAGAATTGGGGCAGACTGATCTTACAAATGATTATGCTATACTCTAAGCACCTCCGGCTGTGCAAACCCAAAAGCCTACCAGAGTATGGAAAAAGGCAAGCAGGATGTTTCGTAAATCCAATAAAGCGCTAAAGTCTCAAACCTCAATCCAGGATCCCCCCACAGAACGGGCTTCCTTGGAATTGCTTTACCATACCAGCCGTGAGTTTGCTTCAGCTTTGGATTTGAAAACTGTACTGCAGCGGGTGCTTTATTTATCTGTCCAGTATGCCGGAGCAATGAATGGGAGCATTATCGTCTTTGACGAGCATGGCGCGCCGGTGGATTCTGCCCTCATCTATGGTAATCAGTTTCGCGACCATAGCACCCACCAGCTGCGAGTAATCCTGGATAGCGGCCTGGCGGGTTGGGTGGCGCGCACCCGGACTGCCACTTTGATTTTGGATACCAGCCAGGATGAGCGCTGGTTGCGGCGACCAGATGATTTGCCTGACCAGACCGGGCCAAAATCCGCAGTCAGCGCCCCGATCCTGGCTCAGGATCAGCTGGTAGGGGTGATCACCCTGGTTCATCCCCAGCCAGGGACGTTGACAAATGACCACCTCGAATTGCTGCAGGCTATCGCTGGGCAGGCTGGGGTTGCGATCCATCACGCCCAGCTATATCAGAGTTTGCAGGCCGCTCATCAGCGTTATCGCGAGCTCTTCGAAGATAGTGTTAACCCGATTTTTGTCACAGACTGGCAGGGGGCGATGGTCGAAGCCAACCGGGCTGCGCTTGGATCAAGCGGTCTGGATGAAGAAAAACTCCAGCAAAATAACATCATGGATGTTCATGCAGTTAATTGGGAAGCTGTGGGGGAGAATTTTGCCGGCTTACAAAATGGCAGCACCGCGACTTATGAGTCACATCTGAATAACACCCTCGGTAATAAGATCCCGGTCCAGGTTCAGGTGCATCGTATCTGGATCGATGACCAGCCCCATTTACAGTGGATTCTGCGGGATATAACTGAGCGTAAAGATCTGGATCGGTTGCGAGAGGATCTGGCCTCCATGATCTACCATGACCTGCGCTCTCCGTTATCCAATATCGTATCCAGTATGGATATTCTTGATACCCTGCTGGAAGGCGATCCAAGCAGTGGACCGCGAGCTCTGGTCAATATTGCTTTACGCTCGACGGAGCGAATCGAGCGATTAACCGAGGCATTATTGGATATCAGTCGCCTCGAAGCCGGCCAGCCAGTTGGTGAAAGGCAATGGGTGTCCCCACAGGCTCTCTTGATAGATGCATATGATGCAATCCTGCCTATTGCGCTGAATAAAAAACAAATCGTTGAGATGATTGTCCCCGATAGTCTACCGCAAGTGTGGGTAGACAATGATATGATCCGGCGCGTCTTCATCAATCTTCTGGAGAATGCGGTTAAATATACTCCATACGAGGGAACGCTAAAGGCTGGTATCATCCAGAAGGCGGATGGGGTTGAATTTTTTGTTGAGGATACCGGGCAGGGAATCCCGGAAGAAGATCAACAGAGGATTTTCAACAAATATACCCGCTTACAGACCAATCCGGGACTGAAAAGCCTTGGCCTGGGGCTGGCGTTTTGCCGGTTGGCAGTTGAAGCGCATGGTGGAAAAATACAGGTACACAGTGTGCCGGGTAAGGGTTCAAGATTTAGTTTTCAGCTGCCAGTGGCAGAGTAATATAAACTGGATATCTTAACAGGCTGTCAGAGTGGATTATGCGACAAATTCAACGTGGGATATATTTCGAAGATTCGTACCTGGGGGTCACCCTGGGTGGGTTAGTCTATTCACATGGTACGATCATGATCGATGCGCCATTGCGCATCGAAGATGCCCGCTCCTGGCGCTCAACGCTGCTAAACCAGCGCGGCGGTTCAAACCGTGTGCTGGTGAATCTGGATTCACACCCCGACCGCACGCTTGGGGCGCGCTCAATGGAGTGCGCAGTCGTTACGCACCAAAAAGCAGCGAATGTCTTTCGCACGCGATCATCCATTTTCAAGGGTCAAGGGATGGAAATGGGTGCCATGTGGGAAGAATATGATGATGCGATCGGTTTGCGCTGGGCTAATCCAGATGCCACTTTTACGGATACGATGTCTCTTCATTGGGGTGGGCCTGAAATAGTTCTCGAATACCATCCAGGTCCAGCCATCGGTGCGATTTGGGCTGTCATTCCAGATGAAAAAGTGGTTTTTATAGGCGATGCCGTTGTGTTGAACCAGCCTCCCTTCCTGGCAGATGCAGAATTTCCGGCCTGGCACGAAACTCTTGATCTCCTGGAGCAGGCTTACCACGAATATATGATCATCAGCAGCCGAGGAGGCCTGGTTACTATCGATCAAGTCCAGGCACAGAACGCCTATTTACACAAAGCTCAGCAATTGATCCAAGAATATATTGACACAAAAGAGCAACCTGAAGCCATGGATGAGCTGATCCCGGATTTAATCCAGGGAATCACCTTTTCAAATCGCTGGCGGGAAAAATATCAACAACGCTTGAGATATGGGTTATACCAATATCACTCGCATCATTATGGTTCGCCCAGTGTGGTGGAAACTCCAATCGTTCCGGATAGCGAAATTTAACCCCGGCCAACATAAATCACATCTCGTCTCGATGGAAATCAGATGCAGCCTACAGACCTAAAACCGATCTTCGAATTGACGCGGGGAGATACTGTGGAATCGATCCACTTCGGGGCAGTTGCGGTGGTCGATTCTACC
>JAJZSS010000066.1:0-909 GCA_021849525.1 Chloroflexota bacterium | reverse complement strand
CAATATGGAAACCCCGATCTGGTTACCTTCTTGCGCTCATCCGCTAAACCTTTTCAGGCTTTGCCTCTTCTGGAAGCTGGAGGTCGAGAACGTTTTGGTTTTACACCCCGTGAAATTGCTTTGATGTGCGCTTCCCATTCGGGAACGGACCAACATGTCGCGGTTGCTGAATCAATTCAGAAGAAAGCGGGGGTGATCGAAACTGATTTACTGTGTGGCGTGCATGAGCCCATGCACGAGCCGACTGCCCAGGCTTTACGCGAGCGCAATGCAGCGCCTACCCCTAATCGCCATAATTGTTCCGGAAAACACTCCGGAATGCTGGCTCTCAAGCGCCTGTACCAGGCTGAACATGTTTATGAAGGAAACCTGGATTATATCGACTTCCACCATCCAATCCAAAGCGCCATCTTAAATGCTTTCTCAGAGATGTGCACGGTGCCGGTTAATGAGGTGCATTGTGGGGTAGACGGGTGTTCTGCCCCCAATTTTGCCGTTCCTCTGCGAAGCGCAGCCTATGGATTTGCCAGACTGTGCGATCCGGAAACAGGTGCGGTCGAACCTCCTGTCCGACTTGAGGCGTGCCGGACAGTGACATCGGCGATGATGTCCAATCCAGATATGGTCGGAGGTCCGGGCACTTTCGATACATCATTAATGGAATTAGGGAAAGGCCGGTGGATTTCCAAAGGCGGAGCTGAAGGATACCAAGCGATCGGAGTGATGCCTGGTGTGGTCGGGCGAAATGCCCCAGCCTTAGGGATTGCCTTGAAAATCGCTGACGGAGATCTGAAATCCCGTGCCCGCCAGGCAGTGGCGCTGGCAGTTCTGCAGCAATTAGGTGCATTGTTTGCAGATGAGCTGGCCGCGTTGGAGCGCTTTGGTCCGGAGTACCCGGTGCTACATTGG
>JAJZSS010000065.1 GCA_021849525.1 Chloroflexota bacterium | reverse complement strand
CGAGACCACTGAGGGCATCGTGGTGCGGCGCGTGGTGACGGGTTCGCCGGCCGCCGCCGGCGGGCTGCTGATTGGCGATGTGCTCGTCAGCATTGACGGCACGGCGGTCGAATCGGCGGAGGGCAGCCTCACACTCTCGCCTGTGGCCTTTACAGAGCCAATCACTGGTCTGGAGGCGCTCCTGCAGACGGGCCTGAATGTTGTCACCTCCGAGACATCTTTTGGGACTGCAGTGTGCAGTATCGAAGGGGTGGGCTGCCCGGCGGACAATTGTTTTTGTTCTGCGACTAACTTCTGGAATTATCTAAACTGGGATTGGGGGCAAAATCAATGGGTGGCTTCGGCGGTTGGCGCGAATGCGACTACCCTCAGCAATCACGCCTTTGATGGTTGGCGGTGGCAGGTGTTTGAAGATACTTTAACCCCTCGACCGGCGCCTGAGCTGGTCGCCAGCACGGCGATGAGCTACTTGCTGGGCAAACAGGATCCTGCAACGGGCGGGTATGGCTCATTGGGAAGTTCTCTGGATTTCCTGCTGGCAGCCGGCGCAAGCGGTACGCCGGTGAACGATCTCAAAACGCCAGATGGCGCCCAAAGTATACAGGATTATATCCTTTTGGAAGGTGCAGCTTACGCTGAGGGTGACGCGGGTACGGCAGGAAAGCTGGCGATGGGACTGGCAGCAGCTCAGATGTGTGCGCCAGCCGATACAAAATCACCTCAAGATTATTATGATCCCACAACAGGTGCCTATAGTGACCGAAGCCTGTTTCAGGCATTTGCCATGCTGGGTGTCCTTTCCAGCGGAGAATCCGTCCCGGTTGAAGCTGTCGCTTACCTGAACAGCCAGAGCCTGCCGGGCGGGGGCTGGGCGTGGTTTCCCGGTGAGACAGAAGATTCCAATACGACTGCAATTGCGATCCAGGCACTCATTGCCTCGGGCGAGCCGGCTACCTCACCCGTCATCCTGAATGCTTTGACCTATCTCCAATCTTTTCAAAACGATGATGGTGGTTTTTCGTACAGCCAGGAGTACCTGGGCGCGAGTGATACCAATTCGACTGCTTATGTGATCCAGGCAATTGTGGCCGCAGGGCAAAGCCCGGTAGCAGAGGCGTGGACCAAAGCTAATAACAAAAACCCCGTGTTTTATCTATTGGATCGCTGGCTGGAGGATGGGAGTTTTGAATGGCAAGCCGGAAGCGGTCCGAACGACCTGGCAACGATGCAGTCAGTAGTAGCGCTGCTCTACCGCCCGTATCCGATCAATACGGCGGGATATTCGGAATGCGCGCCTCAGGTCAACCTGAGGGATTTACACCATCAGATGTTACTGGAATTTGAGAGCAGTCATGGCGAAGCTGACAATTAAGCACATGCTGATTGGCCTGGGTCTGGTTCTGGTCTTGAGCTTGAGCGATCAGCCCCGGGCGATTGCTCAGGATTCAGGGCGAGTCGGTCTGGTAGTCCAGTTTGACGAGGAGACTATCCTGGCCGGGTGTCTCGATATCGGTGGGCAGGAATTGAATGGACAGGATATCTTGCAGCTGTCGGGTTTAGACCTGGACCTGTACTATGACGCCAGTCAAGAAGTCGCAGTGTGCCGGATAAACGAGCTTGGCTGTGAATCGGGCCAGTGTTTTTGCCATTTTCCCGATTACTGGTCGTATTGGCATACGGAGGGTAATGAATGGGTGTATTCCGGGCGCGGTGCAAGCACCCATATGACCCAACCCGGCACTGTGGAAGGGTGGCGCTGGGGGAGTGGAGTCCCGCCCTTGCAAATTTCCTTCGAGCAGATCTGTTCGTCGAGTGTTCAAGGGGATCATGCTGCTCCGATCGGAGGCGGTGGCCGTGAAGAACCGGGGATCCAGCTGTTGCCTTTGAAACCTGGTCCTGATGTGCCAGATTCCGGGTTGGATTCACAAATCTCAAGCGCTCCAGCCCAATCCCCTGATTCTCTAGGATATGTGGTATTCGGCGCTGCTTTGGTAAGCATGGGTGTGGGCTTCCTTCTCATCCTGAAAAAAAGGCACGGATGAAAAATCGCTGGCTCAGTCCAATTATCTATCTGATTTGCAGCCTGGTAGGGGTTGTGTCTCTACTTTATCCTTTTGTCCTTCCGCAGTTTAACGCAACTGGTCAGCCTGGTCAGCAGCGCAGCGCGGATATGCCGTTAATGCTGACCCTATTGCTTGGCCTGGCGTTATTGGTGCTGGTGTATGAGGTCCAGGGCCAGGCAATGAGCACCAAGATCATTGCTTTGCTGGGTGTTCTGGTCGCGATTAATGCTGCTTTGCGTTTTTTTGATGTCGCAATACCCATCCCGGGCGGTTTCAGCCCGATCTTCTTTTTGATTATTTTGACCGGCTATGTTTATGGGGCGCGCTTTGGATTTCTAATGGGTGTGATGACCCTGGTAGTGTCGGCTATTCTAACCGGCGGGGTCGGACCGTGGCTGCCCAGCCAGATGTTCACAGCTGGCTGGGTGGGGATGAGTGCTGCTTTGTTGCGGCCTTCGATGCGTAACTTATCTCTAGAAGGCCGGAGCGGCGAGGTGTGGATTTTGGCCGGTTTCAGCGCGGTTTGGGGGATCTTGTTCGGGATTATCATGAATCTGTGGACCTGGCCGTTTATTGCTGGGCCAGCCGATCAGTATTGGTCCCAGGGAATTGGAATGCTGGAGACTTTTCAGCGGTATGCAACTTATTACCTGGCGACTTCGCTGGTTTGGGATATCGCTCGCGCCGCAGGTAATTTCCTCTTGATCTTCGGTTTTGGCGTACCAGCTTTGCGCGCCTTGCGCCGCTTCCAACGACGATTTACTTTTACTTATTCTCAACCACCGGCTCCAGTTGTCCCTGAGAATCTACCTGGATGAATACGCGCCTGCATACCTGGACCTGGGTCGCCTGGCTGATCGTCACGCTGATAGCACTGTCTGCCACCCGCAATCTGTTCTATCTCACGCTGATCCTGTTTTGCTTGCTGGTCAATTATTTCATTCTCGAAGCCTCGTTTCAAAAGGGAGCATATCCACTTTCCTTGCTCCGCTTTGGATTAATGATCTGTGGGTTTTCGACTGTGTTTAATTTGCTTACCTCACATAATGGGGCGACTGTAATCTTCTCGTTGCCTCAAGCCTGGCCTCTGATTGGAGGCAGCTACACATTAGAGGCTGCAGTCTATGGGCTGACGAATGGGCTGGTCCTGTTTGGTATTTTGCTCGTTTTTACGATTTTCAGCCAGGTGCTGCCAGTACGTAGGTTAATTCGCCTGGTTCCACGGGTCTTTTTTCCGGTTGCTGTAGTTACATCAATCGCGGTAACCTTTGTCCCCACAACAATCCGGCAGTTCCATCAAATCAAGGAAGCTCAACTGATCCGCGGTCAGCGCTTGAAGAGTCTGGGAGATTGGTTGCCTCTGATCGTCCCATTACTGGTAGGCGGCCTGGAGCGCGCTCTGCAGCTTTCTGAGGCAATGACTTCCCGGGGCTTTGCCAGTTCTTCCCCTGCGCCTGGTAAACAGAGCTCTCGCCTGGTAATGGTCTCTGGTTTACTGCTGGTGACTGCAGGCTGGATCCTGGGCAGCTGGTCGGGTAAAGAATCCCTCGGCCTGGGACTGATCTTTTCTGGCTTACTGCTTTTATTGGGAGCCCTGTGGTGGATGGGACGCCAGATTCCGCATACAAATTACACCAGAGAAGTATGGCAGGCCGGTGATGGGATCGTTCTGTTGGGTTCAGGAGTGCTTGTTTTCGTTTTATTATCTTCATTCGCCGGCTTAACCATTCTGGGTAGTCTGTACTACTCCGCTTATCCTGTCCTGCAATGGCCAGATTTTGATCCCTGGATCGGGTCGGCTCTCCTGGCTCTCTGCTTTCCAGCGTATATCATGAGCCTGGGCAAAAAATGATTTCTTTACGAGATGTGACTTTCACTTATCCCGGTGCCGCTCGCCCTGCCTTAAAATCGGTAAATCTGGAGATAGCTTCTGGTTGTTTCGGGCTGGTAACCGGACCATCGGGCTCAGGGAAATCGACGCTGCTGCGGTGTTTGAACGGCCTTGTGCCCCATTTTAGCGGCGGGATTCTGAGTGGATCGATCTGTGTTGCCGGGCTTAATCCGGTACAGGCTTCTCCCCAGATCATGAGCCGGCAGGTGGGGTTTGTATTTCAAGATCCCGAAACTCAATTTGTGGTTGACCGGGTCGAAGATGAAGTGGTCTTCGCTATGGAGAATCTGGCGTTTCCACCTCAAGAAATCCAGGCCCGGCTCGACAATGCCCTCGACCTGGCTGGACTGAACGCGCTGCGTAACCGCCGGCTGGAGACGCTCTCGGGGGGAGAACGGCAGCGTGTTGCCCTGGCAGCAGTACTGGCATTAAAACCGGGTCTCCTGGTTCTGGATGAACCCACCTCTCAACTGGACCCTGAAGCAGCCGAAGGTATTCTACAAACTCTGGTCCGCCTGAACAAAAATCTAGGGTTGACGATCTTGCTGGCAGAACACCGCCTGGAGCGGGTCTTACCATTTGTTAACAGCCTGATCTATTTGAATACCGACGAAAGTGGATTGATTGTGGGAGAGCCGCGCCAGGTGCTCTCACACATAGATGTGGCGTCGCCTGTAATTGCCCTGGCAAAGCAGCTCGCTTGGCGACCTCTGCCATTGACTGTCCAGGAAGCGAAACCTTTTGCAGCGAGCATGCATTTGCCGGTCCCTGAGCCCGTGGAGGTAGAACACCAGGAACAGCCTGGCGAAATTGCTTTACAGATCGCCGATATACATGTTTCCTACGAGTCCTATCCAGCATTAAAGGGAGTCAGCTTGACTGTACATGCTGGTGAAATATTAGCTCTGATGGGATCGAATGGGGCGGGAAAAACAACCTTGCTGCGCTCCCTGGTTGGTCTGGTTAGAGTGAACGAAGGCTCGATTCAATTGTTTGGTCAGCCAACACAGAACATGGATCCGGCGAACCTGTCTGAGCTGATTGGTTATTTACCCCAGGATCCAAATTCGTTATTGTTTGCCGAGACTGTCCAGGAAGAATTACTTTTTACTTTGCATGCCCGGCAGCCGCATTCTCGCCCAATGAAAAAGGTCAGGGCTGTCGAGCTGGAGTCAGAGGCAGTGGCGCAGTCAACTCAGATGCTTGTTCAAATGGGTTTGGCAGATTTAGCAGCGGCTTATCCCCGAGATTTGAGTGTGGGTCAGCGCGAGCGAGTAGCTCTGGCTCCGATTATGGTTGCCCGGCCAAGAATTCTATTATTGGACGAGCCAACGCGAGGCCTGGATACCGCAGCAAAAGACCAGCTCGCCCAAATATTGCGAACCTGGCGAGATGAAGGGCATACGATTATCCTGGTCACCCACGATGTGGAGCTGGTTGCTCGGTTGGTGGATCGAGTGGCAATTCTTGAGGCAGGCAGCCTGGTTGCTGCAGGGAATCCGGCTGAAGTGCTTTCTACCTCACCAGTCTTCAAACCGCAAATGCTGCAATTGTTCCCAGAGGCTGGCTGCCTGACCCCACAGGAGATCGTAGATCGGTTGAATCCACCAGGGTAGCTATGCCTCTTTCAGTCATGCTCTATAATCATGGAGCCCGGACCTCAGCATCGACGATCAGGGTTCCTGCTTTTTCAAAAACCAGTGTAAGGGGGTAAATCTCGCCGGGTTTAATCGCCCGTTGCAAGCGGATCAGCATAATGTGGTAACTGCCTGGTTTTAATTCGACTGTTTCACCTGCCGGGATATCAATCCCCGCGACGGGGCGCATGGTCATGACATCATTCTGGATCTCAGAGAGGTGGATTTCAACAGCTTGAGCAAGATCGGTTTCTATCCGCAGCAAGCGATCATTCTCTGCGCCAGAATTTTTGATCTTCAAAAACGCTGCTGTTGTCATTTCGACGGCGGCTTCCGGTGTCGCGGATTGGCTGTCCATAGTGTGCTTTATATCTCCGGCAGAACCAATTAACCGGATCCAGGCATCTTCAACTGCGATCGGCGTTTGGACGGCCTGAATTTGGCAACCTGCTGCGGCTGCAAGCAGTAAACCAAGGAATATAGATAAAATGAACGGTTTCATGGATTTTTCCCCATTATAAAAAGAATAAGATCTGGTTCTCCTTACGCCTGGGAGTATATCATTTTTAACTGGATGAGCGATTTGCCATAAGTATGACAGAGACCATACACCCTTGCCCCTTTTCTGCCTTCGCGATAGGATTATGTATAAATGGGTGCTAAATTTATGGAACGTCGCAAACTTATCCTGATCATCGGGGATACCCTGGTTATTCTGATCGTAGCAGTCATTGGCTTTGCCAGTCATGGTACGCTGGGCTCGCCTGGAGGCCGGCTACTGGCAACCTTAATTCCATTCCTTGCTGCCTGGTTTGCGACTGCTATTCCGCTCCAGGCCTTAGATCCACAAGCGACTCAAGGAATGGGACTGTGGCGACCCGGATGGGCGGTTGTGTTAGCTGCGCCATTGGGGGCCTGGTTGCGCGGCCTCTGGCTGCAGACGCCGGTTCTGACAACTTTTGTGCTGGTCATGGTGGCTTTCCTGCTTTTGGGATTGTTACTCTGGCGATTATTCTACAACTATGTCATTTTCCCGCGGTTAAACGATTCGCATGGATGAAGCTGCTCTAATCCTTGAAGCCAAAGGTGGTGACCTGGCATCATTCAATCGCCTGGTATTAGCTTATCAGGATATGGTTTACAACCAGGCGTTCCGCATGCTTGGCGAATTGGACGCCGCCGAGGATGCTGCCCAAGAGGCGTTCATATCTGCTTATAAGAGCATCCATAACTTTCGGGGTGGTTCATTTAAGGGCTGGTTGTTACGGATCGTTACCAATGCTTGCTACGATGAGCTGCGCCGGCGTAAACGTCGCCCAACAACGCCACTTGAGCCGTTGGATGATGATGATGAAGAAATCGAATCCCCCCACTGGATCGCCGATCCCGGCAAGTCGCCTGAGGAAAGCACCGAAAGGCAAGAATTGAGTCTGGCAATCCAAAATTGTTTGGACCAGCTGCCTGATGAATTCAAGACTGTAGTTGTGCTGGTGGATCTTCAGGCGATTGATTACACCGAAGCGGCTGCTGTCATGCGCATACCTTTGGGAACAATTAAAAGCAGGCTGGCGCGTGGAAGGCTCAGATTGCGGGATTGTTTACAGGGGTTTTGGGAACTATTACCGGCTGCGTTTCGTCTGGTAAAAGAGAGCTAACCATGACGATACAATTATCATTACAAGATTTAGAGATTTTATCGGCATACCTGGATGGAGAACTCACCTCTCAGGAACAAATCCGTTTAGAACAGTCCTTAGGGCAACGCAGTGATCTGCAGCAGG
>JAJZSS010000064.1:1201-7422 GCA_021849525.1 Chloroflexota bacterium | reverse complement strand
CGTGGGCCTGGCAAGCAATGCCCTTTGGAATTGCAGAAAACGATAACTCAGTCCCAAGTAGTTAACCGACCAACAGGCGGAACAGGCCTTCCAGGGGAGGCATGATGACCCAGTTGAAAAAATTCAATCCTAAAGATGGCCCCAGGAAAAAGACCACAAGCAGGACAATCGGGCCGTAAGGCCGGATGGTTTCCAGAAAACGACTGGCTGGTCCGGGTAACAGGTAGATCGCAATTTTTTCACCATCCAGGGGAGCGATCGGCAGTAAATTAAATAACATCAGCAGTAAATTGGTGAAAATCCATTCGGTCAGGAAAGTGGCAGGCGAAGGCAGCCAGCTGGAGCTGGGGGAGAAAGCCTGGCTCAAGGAGGTCAACCCCAGCCAAAACGGGATCGCCGCCAGCAGGGCCAGGGCGAAATTTGACGCCGGACCGGCCAGTGAAACCCACATCATCGCGGCCGGAGATCTTCTTTGCAGGGCGTATGGATTGACGGGCACTGGTTTTGCCCAGCCAAATCCCTGGACAATCAACAGGAGCGAGCCAAGTGGATCAAGGTGCGCCAGCGGATTAAGGGTCAGGCGCCCGTTAAGGCGCGGTGTGTCATCGCCGAAATAGGTTGCGGCCAATGCATGGGATAACTCGTGAATTGTAAAAGCCACTACTAAAATTATGATTCGGGTAATTAGTGTTTGGGGATCCAAATCCAGCATAAAGGGTCAGCCTCTGGGTGGCATTATACCATTGACGATTAAGCGTATCTGCGCTTCAGCTGCAGGATCCTGGTCTGCGTGGCGTTGGATTTTGCCCCACAGGCGCCATGTTATAATGCCTGCATGCTGCCCGACCTGAAATTAGAAACCGTAGTCCGCCTGCGCAAACCTCATCCCTGCGGGAGCTACGAATGGAAAGTGGTCCGCCTGGGAGGAGATATTGGCCTGGAATGCCTGAACTGTGGGCGGCGAGTACTGCTGCCGCGGCGCCTGTTAGCACAGCGGATGAAGGGAATCGTCAGCCAACCAAAAAATGAATCAGAATGATCAACACTGCAAAAAAATAGTCTTTCTCTTTTCGGATACAGGCGGGGGGCATCGCAGCGCAGCCGAAGCGATCATTGAAGCCCTGGAAATAGAATTTCCCGGCTGCTTTAATCTTGAAATGGTCGATATATTCAAGGAATATGGTCCGGTGCCGCTAAATTACATGCCGGATTTATATCCCCAAATGGTCAAGTTGCCGCACGCCTGGGGCCTGGGTTATAAATTGAGCAATGGTCACCCACAAGCCCGGGTAATGACTGCCAGCGCCTGGCCGGTTATGCGTAAGGCAATGCGCCAGCTGATCCAGGATCACCCTGCCGATTTGATCGTGTCGGTGCATCCATTAGCCGCCGCGCCAGTGCTCAAAGCACTGGGCCACGAGCGAGTTCCATTTATCAATATCGTCACCGACCTGGTGACCACCCATGCCCTCTGGTACCACCGCCAGGCTGACCTATGTATTGTTCCGACCCAACCCGCTTACGAGCGGGCGCTGCAGTGCGGCTTACGCCCTGAGCAGGTGCAGGTTGTTGGTCTGCCGGTCGCAGATCGTTTTTGCCAGCCGGCAGGGGATCGTGAGCAATTACGCCAGCGCCTGGGATGGTCGCAAGGTCTGCCCGTTGTATTGTTGGTGGGCGGTGGAGAGGGGATGGGTCCTTTGGAACAAACAGCTGAGGCGGTTGCTGCCTCGGGCCTGCCGCTGAGTCTGGTAATCATTGCCGGGCGCAACCAGGCCCTGAAAGCTCGCCTGGAAGCACGGCGCTGGCCCATACCTACCCGAGTCTATGGATTTGTGCGCGAAATGCCCGATTTTATGCGCGCCAGTGATTTCCTGGTGACCAAAGCTGGACCGGGGACGATCTCCGAGGCTATGAATGCCGGGCTGCCGGTGATCCTATACAGTCGTTTGCCGGGCCAGGAGGATGGTAATGTAAGCTATGTCGTCGGCGAAGGAGCCGGTGTCTGGGCGCCGCGCCCGGCTCCGGTGGTACAGGCGCTGCGTAGCTGGTTGGAAGAACCGCATCAATATCAGGAGGCGGTTGCTGCTTGCCAGCGGCTGGCGCGCCCCCAGGCTGCGCGTGAAATTGGACATATCCTGGCGAAATGGGCAGGAGCTCCCGCCAGCCAGTGAGTCTTACCATCCACATACCGGTCAGACGGCGTGCGAGGAGCCTTCTGCTGCTATTGCCTTTGTTAAGCCTGGCGACAGGCTGCAATATGCCTGTTTCTGCTGAGGTGATACCTCCCGCACCGGACCTCACCCAGGTTAATGAAACCGTGCAGGCTCGCCTGACACAGGCAGTTACGGCGACTTTACTGGTCATGTTGACCCCCTCGCCAGTAAATGAGACGGCACCCAGTGCTACTCTGGTATCAGTAACCAGCTCGCCCAGCCAGACGCCACAGCCCGGCGTGCCAACCTGGACACAGCAGGCCGTGCAGGCTTGCGACCGCGCTGCGGCCGGCTCGCCGATTGACGTAAGTGTACCCGATGATACGTCGATGGAGCCCGGGCAGCCCTTCACGAAAATCTGGCGGCTGCAAAATGCAGGTGAATGCACCTGGACAACCGGTTACCGGGTCACATTTTTCTCCGGGGAAATGCTTGGAGCAGTGAATAATCTGGCTCTATCGCGTGAGGTTTCAAAGGGCGAGAGCATTGATATCGCCATCGATATGGTCGCACCCAACCGCGCCGGCACTTTCCAGGGTAATTGGAAGCTGCGCAATCCGGATGGGATGGCGTTTGGGATTGGTCCCTCAGGTTCGGCGGCATTCTGGGTACGGATTGTGGTCGAAGCTACGCCGACACCCACGCCCACCCGCACCCTGACTCCCACGCCTGGCGTTACCCAGCCGACCCAAACGCCGGACCTGAATACTGCGACTCCCAGCCTCACCCCAACCCAAACCCAAACACCTCCGACCAACCTCACTCCGACCCAAACACCTCCAACCAGCCTCACCGTGACCCTCAATCCGGGAGATTCCTTGGATCTGGACACGGGTGAAGAGAACATCACCTCGGGGCAGGATATACTTTATGAAAGCAACCCGGATGGATTACACCGCATAACACCCCAGAATGAGGCGAGGTTGGGAATCTACGGAGAACAGGCTCCAGACCGTGCGGACTGCGAAGCGGCAGATCTGGAAGCGACCTCGCTGGTTGCGATGAACCTGGTCCAGCGCTATGTATGTTATCAGACCGATGAAGGCCAACCCGGTTGGGCTTTCATGCAGGAGATCAATCCCAATACTTATACAGCTCGCCTGGAATTTCTTACCTGGACGGCGCCCTGAATGCAATGGGAACTCTTTTTCTGATCGCTACCCCGATTGGGAACCTGGAAGATATCACCTTGCGCGCCTTGCGCTTGCTGGGCGAGGTGAGTCTGATCGCGGCTGAAGACACCCGCCAGACCCGTAAGCTGCTGGAGCATTACCAGATAAAAACCCGTCTCACCAGCTACTACGAGCATAACAAGCTCCAGAAGGTGGATGCCATCCTGAGCGCCCTGGAAGGTGGCGATGTGGCGCTGGTCTCCGATGCCGGCACACCCGCCCTGAACGATCCGGGTTATGAGCTGGTGCGGGCAGCCCTGGCTGCCGGATTCTCCGTCAGTCCGGTGCCCGGGCCCAGCGCGCCGGTGGCTGCCCTGGTTGCCTCGGGTCTGCCCACGGATGCCTTTCTATATCTCGGCTATCTGCCGCGCAAATCAAGCGAGCGGCGTCGCTGGCTGGAACAGGTGGCAGACCAGCCTTATACGCTCATCTTTCTGGAGGCTCCCCACCGCCTGCTGGCTTCACTGGATGACCTGCGGCTGGTCCTGGGGAACCGAGAGGCGGCAGTAACCCGTGAGCTGACCAAGCGCTTCGAAGAGATCCAGCGCGGTACTCTGGATGAAGTTCGGGAAGTTTTTCGGCAAAATCCCCCGCGCGGCGAATTTACCCTGGTCGTTGCCGGGAAATCTGCTGAAGTAATAGAGTGGGATACTGCTAAAATCGAGCAAGCATTGATCCAGGGGCTTGCAGAAGCCGAACCGCCGGCGCAGCTGGCGGCCCGACTGGCCCAGCGCAGCGGCTGGCCCCGCCGTAAAGTGTATGGGATGCTCCTGGAGCTTCAAAAAACTGGCTAATTAAGGATCTTTGGGGTGGAAACGATTCCCCCGCAGTGTGGAGATGACCATGCAAATTCTAGATCACCCGGAAGAGTATTCTAAGATCGATCTTCAGGGCATGCGAGCAGAGATTGAGGGCTTACCCACCCAGCTGCAGGCTGCTTATCAGTTCGGCCTCAGCCAACCCCTGCCTGCCTGGAAAGATATCCGGCAAATATTGATCGCCGGCATGGGCGGCTCAGCCATCGGAGCCGACCTGCTCATCGCCTGGCTGGAAGGGATTTGCCCCATCCCGGTAATTCTCCACCGGGATTATGCATTACCCGCCTGGGCGCACCAGCCCGGAACCCTGGTGATCTGTTCGTCGCACTCCGGCAATACCGAAGAAGTCTTATCTGTGTTTGAGCAGGCCCGCCAGGCACGCGCTAATCTCCTGGCGATCACCACCGGCGGTAAGCTGGCTCAATCTGCCCGCGATGCCGGCGTTCCGCTATGGCGATTTGTGCATGCCGGTCAGCCCCGCGCTGCGGTAGGCTGGTCCTTTGGCTTGCTCCTGGCCCTGGTTACCCACCTGGGCCTGGTCCCCGACCCGCAAGTGGAGCTGTTGAATGCGGTCGCAAACATGCGCTACCAGCAGGAAATCATTGGCTGCGAAAGCCCGGTGGCCGCCAATCCGGCAAAACGCCTGGCAGGCCAGCTGGTGGATCGCTGGCCGCTGGTCATCGGAGCGGGAGTGCTGGCGCCGGTCGCCCGGCGCTGGAAAGGCCAGCTGAGTGAGCTGGCCAAGTGCTGGGCGCAATTCGATGTCCTGCCAGAAGCTGACCACAATACGGTGGCAGGGGTGATCTACCCGCAAGACCAGCTCTCACGGACGATGGTCGTGTTCCTGGAATCGTCCACCGACCATCCACGCAATCATCTGCGTGCCGAAGTAACCCGGAAAGTATTGATGCTGGAAGGTCTGGGGACAGATACCTATACTGCGCCGGGAAATTCCGCGCTGGTGAACCAGTGGACAGCCCTGCATTTTGGGGATTACCTGGCTTATTACCTGGCAATGATCTATGGAGTGGACCCCACCCCGGTGGATGCGAGCGAGAGCTTAAAAGCAGAGCTCAGCCAGAGGGGTTGATCGCTCAGAGAGTTCTGAATTACAGGAGAAATAAGCCGGCGATCCCAAGGAGCACACCCAACACAGCACCAGCAACGACATCCGTTAAATAGTGGACCCCCATTCCCACCCGCGCCAGGATGACCAGAGGCGCCCAGATTCCCAGCCCGACTGCCAGCCAGGGAGGACCCAACCCGATCGCCAGGACTGCCAGAAGCGCAGCCCGGGTAGCATGCCCGGATGGAAATGAATGGGGGTCGGTGTTGCGGTAAATGCTTCCCCACTCACCTTTGGGACGCTGCCTGCGGACGGAAAATTTTATCGTGAACACAAAGGCTGCCGCGATGATCATCGCGGCAGCAAAGGTTATAGCTTTGGATTTCCATTCGGCATTTCCCAGCAGCCACACCAGCCCCAACGCCAGCAGCCAGAACCATGAATCCCCCGAATGAGCGAAAAAGATCGCCAGGTTACGCAGCCAGCCAGGGCGTTCGGCAACCCGGACTTGCTGCGTCAGGCGGGCGTCGATTTCTAAGAGCTTTTGCCAGGCCATGGCAGCGTCAGGCTTGCACCTTACGGCTCAGGTCGGCGCGGACCATCTCCAGTTGGAAGGGCTTGTCCACATCCATGCCGATTTCCGCGTATGGGCACACCAGGCCGCGGCCCTTAATTTTTAAGCGCTTGCTGACCATTTTTACTGCCTGATCCACGTCGATCAAGCGCAGCATGAGCAGTACCAGGGTATCATAGCCGATTAATGCCGCCTGTTTGAACACGTTTTTACGGGAGGCGATGATCTTCTCCCAGACGTCGTTTTTCCCGGCCAGCATGCGGACATGCATCAAATTTAAATCTCCACCGCATACTTCCATGCCCCGTAAACGGGTAAAGGAGCGGCGGGAATTGGGGAAGCGAGCTTCCATCACCTCGCGCCGGATGACATTGTAGT
>JAJZSS010000064.1:0-1191 GCA_021849525.1 Chloroflexota bacterium | reverse complement strand
TGTCCTGGCAACCCAATCGACCATCTCACCGGTAATGGCCGGAATATCCGAGGATACCAGAAGCACATGCTGTGTATCTGAGTTGTATTCCTGAATTTTTTTCACCCCGGCGCGTATATTCTCCAGCATGCTGTTCTGATTGGGCAGGTAATCGATGCGCTTGCTGCACTGAAGGTTGCTTTCAGGAGGTAATCCTACGACTACGATCCGTTCAACCACAGTGGACTGGCATAACGCATCAACCACCCACTGCACCATCGGTTTCCCGGCGACATCCAGTAAGGCTTTGGACTGGCCCCGGGTAACTTCATACAAAGGTTCGCCGGGTTGGGGTATTCCACCGGCAGTGATCACAGCATCCACGTTAATTCAACTCCTGTAACTGGGGTTCGAATCCTAATTGCTCCAAAAGCGAATCCAGCTCGGGTAAGGTCAGTGGGCGGCCTTTTCCAGCAACCGCTACCAGGGCTGCTTCCATCATGTTCGTCCCGAAGGTGCGTCCTTCCAGCAGGGGAGTCGAGGTGACCAGGGCTTTGACGCCGGCCTGGCGGAAAAGCTCCTGATCGGCGGGAGTGGTTGTGTTGGTGGCAATAATCTTGCCTTCCATACGGTATGGCATGTGACGCTTGACATAATGGCAGTCTCCGGCGACGACCTCGGCCGCCTGGTAGTAGCTTTCCCACTTGGGTGTCCGTTTCTCCTGCGCTTCACCGATCGGGTACAGCCATTCAAATGGCAGGCGGGTCAATACCGGCGCCAGAACGGCAACGACTGTTTTCAGACTGCTCAGGCTGTGAACCGGGATGGGGATCCCGGCGGTGAACATTAAATCACCGAATGTGCAATGGTAACCGGCGTCGACAAACGATTTCGTCATTCCCCAACGGTCCGAGGCCATCGTGACAAATGCGGTCCGCTCCTTGAGTAAATGACCCAGGTGTTGGTCGATGAAGGGTGCAATTTTACCTTCCAGGGTATTTTTCAAGCCGGCGCCATCCACGACCGGGGTGGTTTTGATAAAGCGAACCAACTTTTGCACCGAGTGGATCGGTTGCCATTTCCCGTCGACCATCAGACCCAGGTCCGCGCCGCCCACTCCGAATGCATCTACTTTGCCATCCAGTTCGCCAAACAGCCGGGCGGCTTTTTCCATATCGCCATCCGTGCCGATGCGCTCTATGCTGACGCGCT
>JAJZSS010000063.1:6416-7461 GCA_021849525.1 Chloroflexota bacterium | reverse complement strand
CCTCGAAACCGGCAGCCGCGCCTGGCTGCCATGCTGGTCCTGTTCGTGATCGCCGCGCTGCTGCTGGGGGGAGTCCTGCCGGCGCTTTCCGCCAGCCTCACCAGCCAGCCCCCGCCCCCCGAGATGGAATCGATCAGCGATGCCGCCATCCTGCCCCGCCTGGTGCTGGTTGCCGATCCCAACCCGGCGCCCGAGCCGCGCATCATCCTGGCCCCGCAGGAGCTGGATGGGGTGGAGCGGGTGCAGACTGCAAATTTCCACGTTAACTATTCAGCTAATTTCCCCTCAATTGCCCGCACAGCGTTTGATTATGCTGTCAGCCTCTGGGAAGGCTGGATCACTTCACCGGTAACGATATTCATAGATGCATCGTGGGAGAATTTGGGATCCACCTCGGGGATTCTTGGTGGCGCCAGCCCAATAAACATTTTTGCAAATTTTCCTCATGCACCGCAAAGCGATACGTGGTATTTTTCTGCCCTGGCAAATAAACTGAGTGGATTTGATAATGATCTTTCAAATTCTGATATTGATGCAGCTTTCAACGCCGAATTTCAAAACTGGGATTTTGGAACAACAGGTTCTCCACTTGCTGGAAGATATGATTTTGTAAGTGTGGTATTGCACGAGATCGCTCACGGCCTGGGCTTTGCCGGATCGATGGGGTTCGGTCAGGCGGACGGCTGCAGTCCGGGAGTAGGTTGTTGGGGATACAATGGGTATCCTGTTATCTATGACCGTTTCACCGAAAACGCGGCCGGTGCTGCATTAATCTCCTTCCCCAACAATTCTCCCTTATTAGGTATCCAATTAACCCAATCGAATAATCTCTTTTTCGATAGTCCGAGAGCCATGGCTGCATATGGCAGTCATGTGCCATTATATTTTGATCCCCTGAAAGGGTGGCAACCAGGTTCCAGCTACTCCCACCTGGGCGAAAACTTTAATCCTACCCCGAACCGGTTGATGACCTATTCACTATCGGCTGGCGAAGTCATTCACGACCCGGGCTCGGTCGCCCGGGCAATGCTGGCGGATATGGGCT
>JAJZSS010000063.1:0-6406 GCA_021849525.1 Chloroflexota bacterium | reverse complement strand
AGTGTGTACTACAATGGCAGCCCGATCTCCGGCATCACCCTTACCCTGCAGAAGGAAGATGGTGAGCATGTTCTGACTCAGGTAGCCAGCACGACCACCGATTCCTCCGGCAGCTATCGCTTCAACAACCCGCAAGCCCTGGCAAACGGTGAGTCGTATTATGTCCAGTTCCAGAACAATAGCCTGAATGAAAACTACTTATGGGCCTGGAACACCCCGCGCACCTGGTCGGGGGTCAGAGGGGCTGTGATCAACGCCCCCTTTGATATCGCCGATGTCACCTTGCTGAGTCCCCAGGATGCCGCAGCCGTAAATTTCCCGGCGACCTTCACCTGGCAGCCGCGCCCTGCGGTAATCAGCGATAATTATGAGTTCAATGTCTACGACCTGGCGGATTTCAACCCCTGGTTTGCCAGCCCTCCGCTGACTTACGTGGGCCAGTACACGCTCAACAGCCTGCCAGTAGATAATATCAATAACATCCCTGCACCTTTTGTGTCCGGCGCTCCTTACTTCTGGGAAGTATGGATTTACGGACCGGATGGCGGTTACGGCGTCTCACTGGATTATCGCCAGGTGACCTTCGGCCCGGCCCGCCAGGCTCTCGACTTATCTGCCATCGATATCCAGCGCCTGGTCGAGCAATCCCGCCGGCAGCGCATGGATTTGCGCCGCTGAACCTTGCCGGGGCGAGTATAATCGGATTGCGGGCGACCGCAAATTGAACCAAACTCTGGAGGTACTATGCAACGCACCCTGAAACCAACCATCTGGCTAGTGACCGGCCTTTTGCTGGTCCTGGCGCTGGCAGCCTGCCAGCCGGCGGTTGTGGAAACCCCGGCCGCCACTGAAGCGCCTGAGAATTATCCTGCACCTCAGCAGGAGCAGGCGGTTGTCGAGCAGACAAACACGCTTTACCCCGAAGCCGCCAGCGGCTCGGAGGTGAGCTGGGCGCAGGCTTTCGGCATGTTGATGAACGGCGAAATAAGCGAGATTCTGGGGGCGAAAGCGGAAAAAATCACCTTGATGCTCAAGGATGGGCGCTCCCTGCAGGCGCTCCAACCGGCGATCGGGGATATCCAGCGCGTGATTGAAAACTGCGGCGAGCCTTGCGCCGCGGTCCAGCTCAGCGACTGAGCTTCTCTGCTTTTCATTAAGAAAAAAGCGGGGGTGTCCGGACCATGGACACCCCCGCCTGATTTAATCGCTACCTGCCTTTCAGGCCCAGCTCCGGGGCGATGCCCCGCATCGCCTGGATCACATTGCCCACATGCTCCCACAGCTCGACCCCAAATTCCTGGGTGCTCTGGATGATCTCCTCCCGGTTCGCCCCGGCGGCGAAGGCTTTGTCTTTCCATTTCTTCTTCACCGAAGCCGGTTCCAGGTCATAGAGCGAGTGGGAGGGGCGCACCAGCGCCACTGCCGTCACCAGCCCGGTGATCTCATCGCAGGCTGCCAGGGCTTTTTCCATGCGGCTCAGGCGCGGCACCCCGGTGTGGTCGGCGTGGCTCAATACCGCCCGGATCAGGGTCTCGTCCACGCCGCGCTGGCGCAGGATCGCCGCGCCAGCCTGGGGGTGCTCTTCCATGCTGGGATGGATCTCCCAGTCGAAATCATGCAGCAAGCCGGCTGCGCCCCACAGCTCCTCATCTTCCCCTTCCAGGCGGGCGTAGTAGCGCATGGCAGCTTCAACCGCCAGCATGTGGCGCACAAGGCTTTCATTTTTGACGTATTCTCGCACCAGGGCGAGGGCTGCTTCGCGTTCCATATGGTTTGGTTTAGACGAACTTCTCGCGCAGCACCGAGCTGAGATAATCCATCAACCAGACCACCACAGTGATGGCGATCATCTGGGTGCTGGCAGCGCGGTAGTTGAGCAGGTTGATGTTCTGCTGCAGCAAGAAGCCGATACCGCCGCCGCCGGCGAAGCCGATGATGGTGGACATGCGCACATTGATATCCCAGCGGTACATGGTGAAGGAGATATAAGGCGGGATGATCTGCGGGATTACCCCGTAAATGATGGTCTGGATGCGGGTGGCGCCGGTAGCTTTGATGGCTTCGAGTGGGCCGGGCATAATGCTCTCTACCTGCTCGGAGTAGAGCTTACCCAGGGCGGCGACGGTGTGCAGGGTCAGCGCCAGGGTGCCGGCGAACGGGCCGGTGCTCACCAGGACGACGAAGATGATCGCCCAGATGAACGCTTCGATCGAGCGCAGGATATTCATCAGGCCGCGTAACGCATTGTAGATGGTCAGCCCGACCGGCAGCGAGCCTTTGTGCGGCAGGCGCGCCGCCAGCAGCAGGCCTGCCAGCGCACCCAGGATGCCGGGAATCACGAATACGTACAGCGGGTTATTGAAGTCGTACAGCCACTCGATCACTGCCGCGACGGTCAGGAAGATCAACGCCCCGGCCAGGGCTGCCAGGATCAGATTGAATGTTTTCAAGGCGGGGACCGGCAGGGAATCGGTCATCCTGTGCCCCAGGCGCTCTGCCCAGCCGCCGAGCACTGCCCCGGCTGCCAGGGCCACTACCAGCCCCAGGAAGGTGGAGACCATATCACCAACGGTGACGAAGAAATTGCCCATGAATTCGAGCGCCGGCACCTTCGCCACGATCTCTCCGAACTCACTGATCACCTGCGAGACCAACAAAGCCGCCACGATGCCGGCGATCGCTGCCACCACCAGCGCACCGAAGCGTCCCAGGCGCTGCCTGGGGGTCGGCGTACGGGTATCGGTGGGAGGCAGCCCGATCCGCATGGCGAAATACGTCAGCAGGGGAGCGATGATCAGCCCGGCAATTAATAACACGGTCGTTTGTCCGAAGCGCTCGCTGATCCAATGCGCCCCGCGGGCCGTGAGCCAACCAATTCCAATCCCGATCGGCCAGGCGATCAGCGAAAGCGCTACACTCGCCAGCGGGCTGACCACATCCTTCATTAAGTTTTTGGCTGCCAGGAAACTTACCGGGATGGCAAACAGGGTGCCAAAGGTGGTTGCCAGTAGCGCCAGGAAGACGGTTTCGACAATCTTGCCCCAGGTATCCCTGCCGTTGCGCGAGAGTTTTGGTCCGCCGACGTTGGCGCGGGTGATGCTGCGAATCGTCTGGGACTCTGGAACGGGCTGGCGGTTGGGCAGGGTGACTGTGCTCTTGAAGTGCCCGGCCGAATCGCTCTGGAAATTGCCGAGCTGGATGGTCACATTGCTGGGGGGGATGAAATTGATCGGCCCACTGACATTGGGGGCGAAATTAAAACCTTCGACGGTGATTTCCGCCTTTGGCTCGGCGCAGCCGGGGGTGACCAGCATATACGGTCCGGTTTTATCCGGCTCGGGGAGGCTTACTCCACCGGTGGGGCAGCCGACCACGATCGGGGCGTCCACCACTACCTCGCTTTGCTCGTAGGTGAATATATCCGGGTGGGCCAGGGCGCGTAAAATGCGTACAAACGATTCCTGGCGGCGGGGCTGGCGGGCTGTCTCCAGGTTCACCTGGGTGACCTCGAAGCCATAGGCGTAGACGATCAGCACAATCAGGACGATCAGAGCGGTGATGATTGATTTATTGACATTTTTCATGGCTGGCCTTTACCCCACTCGCTCGGCTTCTTTGCCGTAGATTTCTTTGAAGCGTGCATCGTCAATATCCTGCGGCAAGCCATCGTACACCAGGCGGCCTTCGTTCAGGGCGACCACCCGGTCGGCATAGCGATGGACGAGATCGAGGAAGTGCAGGCTGCAGATCACGGTAACCCCCAGGTCCTGGTTGATTTTTTCCAGGTGCTGCATGATGGAGTGGGCCAGCACCGGGTCCAGGCTGGCGACCGGCTCATCCGCCAGGATCAACTCCGGCTCCTGCATCATCGCCCGGGCAATCCCTACCCGCTGCTGCTGCCCGCCGCTCAGCTCGTCGGCGCGGTGACGGAATTTATCGCCAATCCCCACTCGCTCCAGCTGCGCATGCGCCTTTTGAAGGTCTTCTTTGGGAAAGCGGTTGATCAGGCTCCAGGCCGGGTTGACATACCCCTGCCGCCCAGCCAGCACATTGGTTAGCACGCTCGAGCGGTGGACCAGGTTGAAATGCTGGAATACCATGCCGATCCGGCGCCGGATGCGGCGCAGCTCTTCTTGCGAGGCGGCCGTGATATCCATATCGTCCCACAGGATCTTTCCGGAAGTTGGCTCAACCAGCCGGTTGATGCAGCGCAGCAGGGTGGATTTCCCCGAGCCGCTCAGACCGATAACCGCCAGAAACTGCCCTTTGGGAATGTCAAAACTGACATCATAAAGCGCCTGCACGCCCCCATCGTAGATTTTGAAAAGGTTTTGGATTTGCAGCATATTGGCTTCTTCTATTTAGTTGATGATAAACGGGAGTATAACAACCTGACACCTGATTAATATGATTTGGTGTCTGGATAATATCCGATAGTTGGCGGTATGGCAAGGTTTATGGATTTAATTGTTCCGCCCTTGCCCTGCTCTTAAGCCGCGGTTACAATTTTGAAGCAATGGAATCTGAATCTCGTTACCAACAAACCCTCGAATATTTATATGGCTTTGTCGATTACAGCCTGACCCACGCCGACCGCTACTCCCCGGAGAAGTTCGATCTGGCGCGCATGCGGACATTTGCAGCCCACCTGGGGAATCCGCACACCGCCTATCCGATCATCCATGTTGCCGGAACCAAAGGCAAGGGCTCGGTCTCGGCTTTGTGCGCGGCGGCGCTGCATCAGGCGGGCTACAAGGTGGGGTTGTACACCTCGCCGCACCTGCAGGATTATAACGAGCGCATCCAGGTGGACGGGCAGCCGATCCCGCATGCCGCCCTGAACGATTTGGTCGATGAGCTGCGCCCGTATCTGGATTCTGGCACCGAGCTGACTACTTTTGAAATCACCACCGCCCTGGCATTTCTGTATTTTGCCCGCCAGGGCGTCACAGCCGCGATTTTCGAAGTCGGCCTGGGTGGGCGCCTGGATGCGACGAATATCATCACCCCGCTGGTGTCGGTGATTACTTCGATCTCTTATGACCATACTCAGTTCCTGGGCAACACCCTGACCGCCATAGCCGGCGAGAAAGCCGGGATCATTAAACCGGGTGTGCCTGTGGTAATATCACCTCAGAAGAAAGAAGCAGCCCTGGCGCTGGAGCAGGTGGCGCGAGAACGCGACGCTCCGTTGATCCAGGTGGGGCAGGATATATTGTACGCGCCAGGGGAACATTCACTGCAGGGGCAGAGCCTGGTGGTCTGGCCTGCCAGCCAGCAGGTGCAGGCAGATGCATACTTCGACGCCGGTAAGGCTGGCGAGTGGGAGCCGCTGCGGCTGAATATCCCGCTGCTGGGTCACCACCAGATCGAGAATGCCGCCACAGCGTTTACTGCCTTGAGTGTGGCGCGCCGGCGCGGGCTGGCAGTGAGTGACAGCGCCATCCAGGCAGGTTTTGCCCGGGTATGCTGGCCAGGACGCTTCGAGATCCTTTCGGAGAATCCCCTGGTGGTGGTCGATTCGGCTCATAATCGGGATTCAGCCTTGAAGCTGCGCCTGGCGCTGGACGATTACTTCCCGGGTAAGCCGGTGGTCCTGATCTTTGGCGCCTCGGAGGACAAGGATATTGAAGGGATGTTCGCCGAGCTGATGCCCCGGGTGCGCCAGGTGGTGGCTACCCGTTCGTATCACCCCCGCGCCATGGAACCGCAGGCGCTGGTAGAGATTGCCCATCGCCACGGACGCCCGGCGGTGGTTACCCAGAGCGTGGAAGAAGCTCTGGAGCGAGCCCTGGAGCTGGCTCGGGAGCCAGCTCAGGATCAAGCTCAGGAACACGCCCCGCACCTGGGGGGCGGAAATGCCCTGGTGCTGGCTGCCGGGAGCATATTTGTGGCTGCGGGTGTGCGCGATACCTGGCTGAAGCAGCAGCCGCACAAAGCAGAATAGAAATCGTCTGTTTGAGGACTGATTAACGCTAAAAGGAAGTTTGATGAAAAATAACGACTGGTATTTACGCGATAGTGAAGAAGATTTTGGCGAGGCGCTGCACCGGCGCACCGAAGAGCTGTACAGCATCCCGGATACCAACCCGGATGAAGATGGCCTGATCGAATGCCCGGTGCTGCCGCTGCGCGATCTGGTAATTTTCCCCCACATGGTTTCGCCGGTGTTCCTTTCCCACGAAGCAGCCATCCTGGCGGTGGAAGAAGCCCAGCTCAACGACCAGACGGTGATCGCCCTGACCATGATCGACCCGGATGTGGAGGTGCCTGGACCGCATGACTTCATGCCGGTGGGCGTCGAGACGGCTGTCGGGCGCCTGTTGAGCATGCCGGATGGCTCGAGCTCGGCCCTGGTGCAGGGCCGGCGGCGCGTGGAAATTGTGGAATTTATCCAGGAAGAACC
>JAJZSS010000062.1 GCA_021849525.1 Chloroflexota bacterium | reverse complement strand
CTGGCATTCCACAAACACCGGGCGCACCAGGCGGATGATCTCATCCAGGGCGGCCTCGGTATCCACCGCTCGCGCAACCGCCCGGCTTATGGCGTAAATTGCTTCGAGTTCCTGGGGACGTAAACCGCCAGTATCAGCCTTAATTGCTTTCATCCATGCCCCTTAACGCCAGCTCTGGCTGTTGATCCGCAGCCTGGCGAGCCCCTGGCAAAGTAAACGAAAAGCTTGCACCCTGACCTTCTTTTGATTTTACCTCGATCTCAGAGCCATGGGCCTGGATAATCCGCCGTGCCAGCGCCAACCCGAGTCCGGTGCCACCGTGCTGGCGGGTGGAGGAGCTATCCAGTTGGTGAAAGGCCTGGAAAATTTCGGCGATTCGCTCAGCCGGAATACCGATACCGGTATCCCGGACAGTCGTAGTAACCAGGTCATCCACGGCAGTCAGGGAGAGCAGCACCAGTCCCCCTCTGGGAGTAAATTTGATGGCGTTATCCAATAGCTGGGTGAACACCCAGCCAATTTTTTCTTCATCGATATTGACACCCGGCAGCGGAGCAGGAATTTCTGTCTGAACCGCGATATTTTTAGCCCGTGCTTTTGGCTCCAGCTGAAGGACAGCGGCACGCCCCAGATCGTCGAGTCGAACCAGGCTGAGATTCAGGCTCAGCTCGCCGCGCGAGACCAGGGAAAATTGGATCAGATCGTCAATCAAACGCTCGAGGCGGAGCTCGGCTCGCGCCATGACTGCGATGGCGGACTCCTGCTCATTCGTAAGCGGACCCAGCTCGCCGGCTGCCATCAGCTCTAAATACCCCTTAAGGTGGGTTAGGGGGGTGCGCAGCTCGTGCGATACGGTGGAAATAAAATTGGCCTTCAAACGGTTCAACTCGGTCAGCCGCTCTACCGCCTGAGACCACTGCATGGTCCGTTCGGTAACCCGCTGCTCAAGCTCACGGTTAGAATCTTGCAGGGCTTTTTGAAGCTGGAAGATTTGCAGGGTGATGACCTGGTCCAGGGTTTCTCGGTCTACCATCCCCAGATCGATCAGCGTCTGGCCAAGCAAGCGCGGCCGCCCCTGGAGCTGGAGCTGGTGCTGGTAGTCCAATGCCTGCTGCAGCTGTTCCGGGGTCAGAATGCCCCGCTCGAGCATAGTTTCGCCTACCCGCGGCACCAATGCTTCGGGGGCCAGGGAGGCCAGGTCGGGTGGCACAACGGTATGTGCGACCACATCGCGCTCAGCAAGAGCCGCGGCCAGCGCCAGATCGACGCCGCAATTGGGGCAATATCGGGCATTTGGGGCAACCGGTTGGTTACAATTGGGGCAGGATATTTTCAGCACCATCGCGAAAACCTTGGCCGTATACCCTATCATATCCTTGAATGAGCTTACGGGCAAGATGTTTAGCATTTTTTCTCTTTCAGTCTATATCGTTCGCTTATTTCAGTGTCCCTATGCGATTGATGTGCCAAAATCCATTGTAAAGTGTTTGTAAGGTAGTGCCCTCCGGTTTTCATGCATAATAGGGGACGTATACAGAGACCACCGGTTGGTACATTTGTCTCGGACCTGCCCAGAATCTTTGATGAACACCCTATCTGGAGAAGCAGATTGCAGACCAAAGTTTTATTAATTGACGACGATAAAGAAATGACTGACATGCTCAGTGTGATCCTCGAACCGAATATGTTCGCTGTGGTCGCCGCAAATAACAGCATGCACGGCATCGACCAGGTGCATCAATCCAAGCCCGATGTGGTGGTATTGGACTTGTTGATGCCCGACATGGATGGCTGGCAGGTATGTAAAGAAATCCGCAAATTCAGCCAGGTTCCAATCCTGGTGCTCTCGGCGATCAGCAAACCGGGAATGGTTGCCAGGGCTTTGGACGAAGGCGCAGACGATTACCTGCTTAAACCGATGCCAACCAGCATGCTGGTCGCCCATATCAAGAAATTGGCCCGGCGCTCCAAAGCCGAGCAAGAATCGGCTCAAGCGCGCTTGAGTATGTATCCATAGAGGGATTCTCCTTTCGTTCCAGCCGCCTGGAGTAACGCCAGGCGGCTGGCCTTTTAATCTGGCCTTTTAATCACCCATAGCCTTCAGATGCAGGGTTAGTGCCAGCTCTGACCGGCTGATCCGAAATCCGCCGTAGTTTTTCCCCCTTGAACCTGCCGCCAGTTCGATTAGAATAAAGAAAATCTTCACAGGAGGTCCAGCTTGCAAACCTGTTCGAACTGCCATGCACAATCTCCAGACTCGGCACACAACTGTATTAACTGCCAGGCTGATCTGGACGAAACTTCTGAAACTGCGGTTGCGCTGAGAAAATTCCAGGATAATTCCCGTGTTCGCTACGTGCGCCTGGTTGTCTCGGATAAGTGCTGCCCGGCTTGCCGTGAAATGGAAGGCGCCTACCCCAAAGACCAGGTGCCTCACCTGCCTGTAGAAGGCTGCTCGCACGCCAATGGCTGCCGGTGCTTTTACCAGCCTTTCTTGACCGAAATCTTTCCCTGATATTGGTTTAAACGACACAAAAAAATTGCCCTTCCCAACACAATATCGGGGAGGGCAATTGACCATCTACAGATGATCTGATCGATTAGTTCGCCGGCGGAAGCGAATTTAACGCCTGGCGGACAAATTCCAAAGCTCCCTGCTTGTCCTGGATCTCCCCCATCGCCTGAGCCTCACGCACCTGCTCCAACAAACTTCCGATCTGCGGACCCGGTGAGAGGCCAAACTGATCGAGCAAGTCTTTTCCGCTGACCAAAGGTGGTGGAGAAACACTTTGCTCGGATTGTTCCCAATAGGCTTCCAACAAAGTACGCACGACATCGATCTGGCGGACCCAGACTTCCTGAGGCAGGCTGGGGCCATAGGTTGCCAGGATATCTGCCAGGGAAAGCAGGCAGATATCCACCCCGGCGGGTCCGGTAGCCTGGAAGAAGCGATAGATTGCCCGGCGCGTGATCTCGCTGCCAGTTTGCCCCAACAAGTGGGGCCGCATATGGTGGCGGATAATTGTCCGCAGGCGCTCCATTTCGGGGTTGCTTAAATGCAATCCCTGGGCGCGCTGCGCCGCCAGCTCGGAGCCAAGCGCATCATGCTCGAAGAAGCGCACCCGGCTGTTCTCATCCACTGTCCGTGTTCGGGGCTTGGCAATATCGTGATAAAGCGCAGCCAGGAAAAGCAGTGGGCGTAACGTGCGATCCAGGTTCAAAGCGGTGGAGGCAAAGTGCTCCTGGAGCTGCGACCGGTAGCGACCGAGGCGGATAGATACCAATCCCAACGCCCAGGAACCTACTTTTTCAGGGTCGTGATCGATCTGCAGGCTCTCCAACACCTGATCCAGGGTGTGGAGGATATCCAGGGTATGTTCCCACACGCCGTGGATATGGGGTGGAGATTGGAGCACACCTTTCAGGGATGCCGTCTCCGGCAGGATGACAGGGAGTGCACCTAAAATATCCAGCGCCCGGATCGCCAAATCCGGGCGGCGGCCCTCCAAAATGCGGAACAGCTCGTCTCGCACCCGTTCCGGCGAAATCCGCTCCAGCTTACCGGCTGCCTGGCGCATTAACTTGCGGGTGGACAGCTCGATATTGAGCTGGTAGGCAGCTGCCAGGCGCACCCCGCGCAGAATGCGCAAGGGATCGTCCTCGAGGCTGGTCGGAGAGCAAGCCCGCAGGCGTTTTGCAGCCAGGTCGGCTGCCCCGCCGGTAGGATCGAGCAGAGACTGCGGCGCATCCAGCGCGACCGCCATCGCATTGATCGTGAAATCACGCCCCCTCAAATCGGCCTCCAGGTCCGGACCGCGCAAGGCGGCAAAATCAAGCACCTGCCGGCGACCGGAGTAATCCGTAAGGATCACCCGGCCTGTCTGGCGTTCTTCATCCAGAGGGAAATACGCTCCACCCAGCAGATTGGCTGCCCGGCGGGCGAGACCCAGCACATTACCTGAAAGCGCAAAATCCAAATCGTGAGTGGGTAAGCCCAAAAGGGCATCACGCACCGCGCCGCCAACCAGATAAACTGGCTCAGCAGGCGGAGCAATCTTCCGCACCTGTTCCAGCACGGGCGAAAATGAAAAAGGTCGGGAGGTAGGCACGTATTCCACCTTGAGGGATTCTTTGTGGCGGGCAGCCTGAGAAGCGCGCCGGGCTTGCTCGGGTGTACCGCCCTGCCCAATTACCTGTCCGCCAGCCAGCGCCACCCAGCGCCCGGCATATGCCGCGCGCTCATCTTCAGCCGAAGATGAATCAGGCTCCGTCGGCATATCTGCTCACCCGGCAGGCTTGTAGCGCTCCAGGTCTACACTGGCGATAAATGGCAGGTTGCGATGATACTCATCGATATCCAGACCGTAACCAAATACAAATTTATTGGGGATATCAAAACCGCAGTAATCGATCGGCACTTCCACCTCGCGGCGTTCAGGCTTATTCAGCAAGGCGCAGACCTTCAGACTTTTGGGATGGCGGGTTTGCAGGAAATCTAAAACCGAGGCGATCGTGTAACCGCTATCGACGATATCCTCTACCAGCAGCACGTCCCGGTCCTGGATATTGTCTTTTAAATCCAGGGTGATGCGCACCTGACCGGTGCTCTGCCGGTTATTGCCGTAGGATGAAACCGCCATGAAATCAATCGTGGTGGGAATCTTGATCGAGCGCATTAAGTCGGTAAGAAACATCACCCCGCCGCGCAATATGCAGATCAAGTGCAGCTTATGCCCCCGGTAATCTTCGGTGATCTGCGCACCAAGCCCGGCAATCCGCTCCTGCAGATCCTGTTCGCTGATCAAGATTTCATCTAAATATTCTTCATAGTCCTGCACGATACACCTCTTTACTTTCGGGGGACTTCGTGGTGCTGGCGGCAACGCGCTTCATACATCTCGGATGCGCCCACAATGACCACCGGATCATCATAATAGGCTGGCTGCCCGTTGACCAGGCGCTGGGTGCGGCTGGCTGGCTCGCCACACACCATGCAGATGGCATGCAGCTTATCGACAATCTCGGCCTTGGCCATCAGGGTGGGCATAGGGCCGAAAGGCTCGCTGCGGAAATCGGTATCCAATCCGGCAACGATTACCCGCAGCCCGCGATCTGCCAGGTCCTGGGCTAATTGGATAACAGCCGCGTCAAAAAACTGGGCTTCATCGATTGCCACCACGGTTGTCATGGGGTCCAACAACCCCAGAATATCCTGAGCGGACTGGACGGGGATGGCAGCAAACTCTCCCCCGGCGTGCGAGGTAACTTTTTCCACAGAAAAACGGTTATCGATCAAAGGCTTGAAGACCTGCACCTTCTGGCGAGCAATCGTGGCGCGGCGCAGACGGCGAATCAACTCGTCGGTCTTCCCGCTGAACATCGAGCCGGTGATGACTTCAATTGAGCCGGTATGGTGTTTCATAGAACTCCTCAAATGGGGGATAGATGCCCTATTTTACCGCCTGCAGGTCGCCAGCGCCAATTGATTAATCAGCTCAGAAGGGCGGGCAGGCGATAAAAAAGGCAGGCGCTTTTGGGCGCCTGCCTTTCAATCAATACCCCAGCCTAAAACTAGACGGTGATTTCTTCCGCAGCTTCGGGCAGCTCGTAGCCGAATTGGCGCAAGCGCTTCTTCAAATCTGCCAGCGATTTACGGCCAAAGCCTTCGATCGCCAGAATGGCAGCTTCACCATTCGCCATTTTTGCCATTATATCGCCGACGGTGTTGATGCCGGCTTTGGTCAGGCTGTCGGTTGGGCGAGGGCCAAGCTCAAGCTCGGAAATATGGCGGTCCAGGGAAGTACGGGCGGTGGCACGGGTTTCAACATCACTCAGGTACTGCTCGCGCGCCTGGAGCTTCTTATAGAAGCGATCAACCTGGCCTTCCGTGTCAACGATGCGCTGCTCACCTGTGAAGAAGGGGTGGCACTTGTAGCATACGTCAGTCTGGATGACCTTACGGGTGGAACCGGTGTTCCAGGTGTTGCCGCAGGCGCAAATCACCTTGGCATCGGTGTAGTATGTTGGATGGATATCCTTTTTCATCTCATTCGCTCTTTTCTGCAACGACCTCAGATACCTCTAAAACGGAAACGCGTTTGCGATCGTCCCGGACGGTCTCATAGACTACAACGCCGTCTGCGGTCGCAAACAATGTATCATCTCTACCCAGGCCAACGTTCTTGCCTGGTTTAATCCGAGTCCCGCGCTGGCGAACCAAAATATTCCCAGAGCGGACCACCTGCCCGCCGAATTTCTTCACGCCCAGGCGCTGACCCTGACTATCACGACCATTGCGGCTCGAGCCGCCACCTTTTTTGTGTGCCATGGATACCTTCCTCTTATTTCAGCACGATCGAGTCGATCTGCAGGCGAGTATATTTCTGGCGATGACCGGTCTTAACGCGAATGCGTTTTTTCGGCTTGTATTTGAACACCACCAACTTGGGGCCCTTGACCTGGTCCACGACAGTCGCCTGGATCTTGGCGCCCTCGACCAGCGGCGTACCTACCATCACATCATCACCATCGGCAACGAGCAGGACGCGTTCCAGATCGACCTGTTCGCCCGGTTCGGCAGAGAAGAGGTCCACATCGATTGTGGCTCCCTCCACGCAGCGGTACTGCTTACCGCCATCTTCGACAATAGCATATTTCATTTTTTCTCCAAGCTTCACTTCACCACACGCCACGCGCATTTGAGCAGGTAACTGGTATTCCCTGACGAAGCGCCCGTGTGCGGGGAAGTTGGGGATACAGAATAGCGCCCCAGCAGCTTACAGCCGGGGCTAGAGTGCGGACGGTATTATACCGGGGTTAAAGAGTCCTGTCAACAGAGGAGTTTTGGGCGTGCTCCCTTTCGGGCAATATAGAATTCGGTGAGCAAGATCCCATTCCTCAAATGCTGGCAGGGGTTTTATGGTAAACTATTTCGTTGGATTGTTGCTATTATACAACCCTAATCAGGAGAAAAGATATGGATAAGAAGTGGGTTTTCCTTTTTGAAGAAGTGAATGAAGCAGAGAAAGAAGTTGGCGGTAAATGGGACGATGTCCGCGCCCTGCTGGGTGGTAAAGGCGCCAACCTGGCGGATATGACTCGCATCGGTCTGCCGGTTCCCCCCGGATTCACTGTGACCACCGCCGCCTGTAATGCCTACCTGGCAGAGGGCGAGAAATTCCCCGCCGGAATGTGGGAGCAAGAGCTGGATGCGCTGAAACAGGTCGAAAACCTGACCGGAAAGAAATTCGGCGATCCAGAGAATCCTTTGCTGGTTTCCTGCCGCTCCGGCGCCAAGTTCTCGATGCCGGGCATGATGGATACCGTGCTCAACATCGGCCTGAACGACGCGACCGCCGCCGGGATGATCAAGCTGACCGGGGACGAGCGCTTCGTATACGACTCGTACCGCCGCCTGGTGCAGATGTTCGGCTCAGTTGTACTGGGAATTGACGACGAGGCATTCGAAGATCCCCTGGAAGCCTACAAGCACAATAAAGGTTTCAAATCCGACACCGAACTTACCGCCGAAGACTGGAAGAACCTGACTGAGGTCT
>JAJZSS010000061.1 GCA_021849525.1 Chloroflexota bacterium | reverse complement strand
ATGAGACACGACCGGCTGGCGAACGGCGCCAGCTGGAAGACCCGGATGTCGAATCGGAGCGCATCATGCGCAGCCGGCGCTATGATCTGGTCTCGGAAACCCTGCGCAAAACCTTTATGGCGATGGGCGACGATGTGCGGGTGGTGTTGATCAAGCTGGCTGACCGTTTGCACAATATGCGCACGTTGAGCCATGTCTCCGAATCCAAGCAGCGGCGCATCGCCCAGGAAACGCTGGATATCTTTGCTCCCCTGGCGAACCGCCTGGGTATCTGGCAGCTCAAATGGGAGCTGGAAGACCTGGCCTTTCGCTATGTCAATCCGGATACCTATCGCGAGATTGCAGATAATATCGCCCAGCGGCGCACCGATCGCGAGCACCAGATCAAGGATATCGCCGAGACGCTGCACAAGATGCTGGCAGATGCCGGCATCCAGGCCGAAGTTACCGCCCGTCCGAAACATATATATTCGATCTATAAAAAGATGGTGCGCAAAGGCGTGCCCTTCGATATGGTCCATGATATCCGCGGCGTGCGCATCCTGGTCCAGGATATCCCATCCTGCTATGCCGCCCTGGGTGTGATCCATACCCGCTGGCGACCGATCCCCGGCGAATTTGACGATTACATCGCGGCGCCGAAAGATAATTTTTATCGCTCGCTGCATACGGCCGTGGTTTATGAGGATGGGCAAACCCTGGAAGTGCAGCTGCGCACCGCTGAAATGAATCAGAATGCCGAATACGGTATCGCGGCGCACTGGCGCTATAAAGAGGGCGTGGCTCGCGATGACGATTACGAGCGGCGAATTCTATGGCTGCGCTCCCTGATGGAGTGGCGCCAGGATGTGGATGACGCCCACGAGTTCATGGACAGCATGAAGTCGGATGTCTTCGAAGACCGGGTTTACGTCTTCACGCCGCGGGGAGATATTATTGACCTGCCATCCGGCTCAACGCCCATCGACTTTGCTTACCATGTGCACACCGATATCGGGCACCGCTGCCGGGGCGCCAAGATCAACGGCAAGCTGACCACCCTTGATTACCAGCTCAAAACCGGGGATAAAGTGGAAGTGCTGACTGCTAAACGGGGCGGCCCGAGCCGGGATTGGCTGAACCAGAACCTGGGACTGGTCAAAACCCAGCGGGCGCGGGCTAAAATCCGCCAGTGGTTCAAGAAGCAGGCCTACGATCAAAACGCTGCCCAGGGAAAAACGATCCTGGAAAAAGAGCTGCGCCGGCTGGGTCTGCAGGAAGTCAACCAGGAACGCCTGGCGCGTGAATTCGAATACAAAGAGACCGAAGACCTTTACGAGGCGATCGGTAACGGCGACCTGACCCTGTCGCGGGTGGTCAATCACCTGACCCTGGCAGAAAAACCGGACCCGGAATTTACGCTGACCGCATCCAAGATAGACGGCAGCGGGCCTTCCAGCGATACGGTGACGGTGGTCGGGTTGAAAGGCTTGCTCACCAGCATGGCACGCTGCTGCAACCCGGCGCCAGGGGATGGGATCGTGGGTTATGTCACCCGCGGGCGCGGGGCAACGATCCACCGCCAGGACTGCCCGAATATCCTGCGCATCCGCGACCGGGAACGCCTGGTGCGGGTATCCTGGGGCGAGCCGAAGAACACCTATCCGATTCCAGTACGCATCAAGGCTTACGACCGTAATGGCTTGATGAAGGATGTCTCCAGCCTGATCTCGGATGAGGGCGTGAATATGCCCAAGGTGAAAGTCGAAGTCAACCGCAACCTGGCGGTGTTCGATTTGATCCTGGAAGTACGCGATATCGTCCAGCTCAGCCGGGTGTTGGACCGGTTGGAGAACCTGGATAATGTGCTCGAAGCCCAACGGGTGCGACCCGGATAAACAAAAATGCAGGGGGAAATGCAGCCTGACATTTCTATGACAGTGGTATAATCCGCGCCGAAAAGCCGGAGTGATTATCAACCCAAATAACACATCAAAACCGCCTCCGCTTTCTTAGCCGGCACGGATCACGTACAGGTATGGAGTTGACTGCTTGGGTGCTAACCCGGATACACAACCACTACTCTCGGTAGGCGCGGCGCGCGCCCGCCTGCTGGCTCGCTTTCCGAAACAGCCCGTAGAAACCGTGAAATTGACCCGGGCGGGTGGGCGGGTGCTGGCTGAGACAATTTACGCCCAGTTCGATCTTCCCCCATTTGCGAATTCCAGTATGGATGGGTTTGCAGTTCGCACCGCCGATATCCAGGCTGCGCGACCGGACCAGCCGGTGTGCCTGCGCGTCGTCGCCGACATCCCCGCCGGGATGGCGGTGGAGGGTGTGGTGGGCGCCGGTGAAGCAATCCGGATCATGACCGGTGCACCGCTTCCAGAGGGCGCCGATGCGGTGGTGCCGGTGGAGAATACCGACTTCAGCGGGCGGTCGGGGGGACTGCCGGCGCCTGAAGTAGTATGTATTTACAAGGCAGAGCGGGCAGGCGCCAATATCCGGCCGCGGGCCGAAGATGTGCGCACCGGTGAAGCAGTTTTGTCTGCGGGCAGCTTGCTGCGCCCGATGGAAATCGGCTTTCTTTCCATGCTGGGGGTGAGCGAAGCGCCGGTGCACCGCCAGCCGCGGGTGGCAATCTTTTCCACCGGCGACGAGCTTCTGCCGGTCGAAGCGCCGCTTGGGCCGGGCAAGATCCACGATGCCAACAGCTACACCCTGGGTGGGCTGGTGGAGCAAGCTGGAGGGGTCGCCATCCAGCTGGGGATTATTCCCGACGATATCCAGGCGGTGCGCAGCGCTTTGCAAAAAGCGGTGACGCTGAAATCCGACCTGATCCTGTCTTCTGCCGGCGTCAGTGTGGGGGCGTTTGACTTCGTGCGCAATGTCGTCGAAGAAGATGGCGCGCTGGATTTCTGGCGGGTGAATATGCGTCCCGGCAAACCCCTGGCATTTGGCAGCTATCAAAATATTCCATTTGTGGGTTTACCGGGTAATCCGGTATCTGCAACCATCGGCTTTCTTGTTTTTGTGCGCCCGGCGATCTGGACAATGAGCGGCTTGCGCGACTCAAATTACCAGGCGATCCGGGTCGAGCTGGGGGAAGCGATTGAATCGGATGGGCGGGAAACATACCTGCGAGCAGTGATCAGCCAACCAGGAGCAAACGCCAGTGGGCAGGCTCTCGTGGCGCGGCTCGCCAGCCACCAGGGTTCGGGAAATTTGCGCAGCCTGGTGCTGGCGAATGCTTTATTGATTATCCCTTCTGGGGTAAAATCTCTGCCTGCTGGAGCAATGGTGGAGGCCTGGCCTTTAGGCGATCTTCACTGAGAAGCTGCATAGCGCAATTACCGGTTAACCGGAAGAAATGTTCTGCTGTACGCGCACGAAAATAATTCATTGATCAGGAGGACGATATGCCCCGTATACGCTGCCATTATGTGGATTGTGTTTTTCTGGATGATGGGTATTGTGGGGCGGCGGCAATTGAGGTCGATCCGGATGTTGGTTGTATGACCTTTGCCCGCGCCGACGATACCGAAGCTGTGCCGGACTGGGAAGAAGACGAAGAAGCCGAGCTGGAAGAATGGGACGATACCGACGAGGAGGAAGACGACGAGCTCTGGTTGGACGAAGATGAGTTCTAACAGGCGAACCTTAGACTGATGGCTGCGGTAGTTGTTTTTGGAAATGTTACCCTGGATGTCATCTGCCGGACCGTCGATGACGTACCGCGCTATGATTCACTGAGTTTTGACCAGGTTAATGTCTCACCCGGGGGGTGCGGCTCAAACGTGGCGATTGGCCTGGCAGCCCTGGGAGCTCGGGTAGCCCTGGTTGCCCGCACTGGCGAAGATGATACTGCTGGCTTGTTGAGAAACTATTGGGAGCGGCTGGGGATTGAGCTGGATTACCTGCGCTCAACTCCTCGCTATTCCACCGGGGTGAGTGTCGGTCTGGTCGACAGCCAGATGCAGCCCCGTTTTGTCCATACACCCGGAGCAAACAGTACCCTGACTGTCCGTGATCTGGCCCCCCAACAGTATATTCAAGATGGAGCCCGCAGCCTGCATGTTGCGGGCTATTTCGTCCTGCATGGGATATTTGAGCCGGAATTTGCACAGGGGCTGCAGCGGGTGCGCCAGGCCGGGCTGGAGACCAGTCTGGATGTGGTGCGCACCCGGACGATGTCAAACCCCCTGCCTTTGTGGGAATGCCTGCCCGCCCTGGATTATTTCTTTTGTAATGCCCAGGAAGCAGCCATCCTGACCGGATGCGAAGATCCGCAGGCGGCGGCGAAAGAATTCCACAGCCGCGGCGCCAACCGGGTGGTGATCAAGCTGGGGGAGCACGGCTGCTGGCTGGACAGCCCCGATTTCCAGGGCCGGATCGAGACCCAACCGGTAACGGTGCTGGATACAACTGGCGCCGGGGATGCTTTTGCTGCCGGATTCCTGGCAGCCCGGGCTCGCGGCGCCGGCGAGGTGGAAGCCTGCCAGGCGGGCAATGCCGCCGGGCGGATGGTCGTCCAGAAATTGGGAGCGGTGACCGCCTGGGTGAAAGACCTGGATCGATTTACGGATGCGAAATAATCGCCATATTGTCCAGCGCTGACCAGGAGCGCAGGAACTGGGCAATTGTGCGCTGGTAGTAATTCCCATTGTCCATGATCTCAACAGTATTATCAGCCTGATCGTAACCAATCACCTGGACGACATGCTGGTAATTGGCGACAATGGTCACGTTGCCATCTGAGGGGGTGTAATAGGTGGGCCAACCCGTATAAACTGCACCGACATCCCACACAAAAACCGGTTTGCCAGCGGCGATCTCCGCCCGCAGCTCATCCCAGGTCATGCCTTTGTGGGCATAGGCAGTCACGCCAAAATCACGCAGCAAGGCGGCGACTGGTTCGGCATGCACCCCATAAGCGTTGGGCGGGATCTGGCCCCAGGTTCCCATCACATTCCCGACAAAGCCACGATCCGGATTATTGGAACGAGGCAGGCGGTTAAAGAAAGTGTCTTCATTAATCCTGACGCCAAAGAAGGCGGCGTAATCCACCGCAACCCGGGATTCGCAATCCAGGGGATATTTTTGCATATGAGTGGTGGTGCCCGATACATGTGCCCTGCTGGGCAGCAGAGGTGCAGGCGGCGCGGGGGTGGGCGTCACCGGGCTGCCAACCTGAGTATAAATGCACCAGGAGCGCAGTGTGCCGGTATCAACCGGACCCTGGTCGCTGACGGTCAGGCGCCAACCGCCGCTGGCGGAGAGATTGTTCATACTGCTCAAAGCCTGGGGGGGACGGAACATACCACCGATCGCAGGGGGACGTGTAAAGCCACCATTATCACTGCACTGACTGTTCGCATGCAGATAATGATCATCATCCAGAATGGCTTTGATATTTCCCTGCCGGCAGTAACCACCGTCATTCTGGCGGGGACGATTGAGTAAATTAATCGTGGTACCACTGGAAAGGTGAGTCAGATTAATCACCAGATCACCGGTAAAGGGATGGGAAATATCCAGGCGGAGGTCCAGGTCCTGGATTACCCGGCTGTCATTGATCTGGATCGTATCGCTCACTCCGCTGAGATTGTTATCCGGAATGACGGCATCCGGGCTGCGGCACACCAGCAGCTGCTCGACCGGGGCGACGGTGGGGGTGGGTGTGACGGTGGGCTGGCGGATGATGAGCGGGAAGCTGAGTACCGGATTTCCCGGCGTCGCGCTGGCAGGCGCTGTTGCGCTGGGCGTGAGCGTGGGCTCGGTAT
The DNA here is from genome assembly GCA_021849525.1 of Chloroflexota bacterium. Taxonomy (GTDB): domain Bacteria; phylum Chloroflexota; class Anaerolineae; order Anaerolineales; family UBA4823; genus JAJZSS01. The sequence goes on along the minus strand of JAJZSS010000061.1, from coordinate 1,802 downwards.
CGTCTGCGATCCCCGGGATCAGGGTTTCCGTCAGGGCCGGTGCAGGCGTTGGTGTGGGTGTGGCAGTTTCCGTCGCTGCGGGAGGCGCGGTGGGTGATTCTGAAGGGGAGGCTGGAAGGGAAGTCGCCTGGGGTTGGACTGGAGTCTGGGATGGCTCCAGGGTGGGAGTCGTTGAATAATCCGGCGTGGCACTCAGCGTGGGAGTCGCAGGTTCAGGGGTGGGGGAGAAGTCAACCGCCTGTCCAATGGCTGGAGAGCGGCCAGGCAGCAGGAAGACAAATAAAAAGATCAGGCTAGCGGACAGGATGCTCAACCGGATGATGCGGGCCATGCTGATTTCTCCTCAGATTGTTGGATAATGGTTGGTTTATGTGGGGGTTTACGCTGCCGGCAGCACCAGGCGGAGTTTATCATAGGAAGATTTCCCTGTCAATTAATAGGATAAATCAGATCAACACTATAGAAAAAATCGAAATTGTACCTGTGCTTGCATGGTTCTTGCATCTAATCCGCTTATAATAACGAACACCGGGTGGAAATGGTTCCCGGTGAGCGCCCATTTATTTATTTCAGTACGGAGGGACGCATGTTCAAGAAAATAATCCTGAGCGGGCTGATATTATTTTTCGTGGCAGCGTGCGGCTGGCTGAGCCTGCCGCTGGTGGAGATCAATCCGCCGCCTGCCGGCACAATCGCTCCCACCAGGGTGGAGCTGCCGCCGCAGCCAACCCCGACCCTCCGTATGCCCAGCCGGAATACACCCACCCCCGTCGCGCCGGAAGCGCTTGCGACCGCGCCTGCGCCCGTGGCGGAGCTTCCGGTTGTAGCGCCTGAAGCGGTGCAGGTGGATGAGCCGCAGTACGTGGTCCAGCCGGGGACGCCGGCCCAGGTGACGAACTTTCTCGCCCCGGAAGCCGGCTGCAGCTACCTGGGGATTACCGGGCAGGTGTTCGACCTCAGTGGGAAGCCGGTCACAGGCCTGATCATCGAAGTCACCGGGGAGCTGGATGGCAATGACGTGCTGCAGATCGTGCTGAGCGGCAGCGCCACCAAACTGGGGCCGGGAGGCTACGAAATCAAGCTGGCGGACCGGGCGATTGCCTCGCAGCAGACGCTGTCGATCCAGGTATTCGACCTGGCAGGCCTGGCCCTCTCGGACCAGATCTTCTTCGATACCAGCGGTGAATGCGACGCCAACCAGATCCTGCTCAATTTCACGGCTGCCCAGGTCGAATACGACGAAAAGCTGTATTTCCCATTCACCCCCAATAACTGAGCGCCAGGATGCCAGGACTGGATCATTTCGGCTGGTTAGCCCCGTACTATGAGCGCTTCATCAAACCGCGCCAGGAGGACCCACTGCACAGCGTGGCAGGCCTGCCAGTTTCTGGACCCCTGCTGGATGCCGGCGGCGGGACCGGGCGGATCGCCCAGAGCCTGGTCAGCCTGGCCGGGCGGGTGGTCGTCGCCGATCTATCGCTGAAAATGCTGAAGGAGGCTGCCGGGAAGGATCAGCTCCTGGCAGTCAACTGCCACAGTGAAAAATTACCTTTTGCGGATGGAACCTTCGAGCGCATCATCATGGTCGATGCCCTGCATCATGTCTGCGACCAGCGCCAGACCGCCCAGGATCTGTACCGGGTGCTGGCGCCGGGTGGCAGGCTGGTGATCGAAGAGCCGGATGTGCGCGCCTGGGGGGTAAAGCTGATCGCAATTGGAGAAAAGCTGCTGCTCATGCGCAGCCATTTCCTGTCTCCGCTGCGCATCGCCGCCTTGTTCGCCGGGCTCAGCGAGCATGTAAC
>JAJZSS010000060.1 GCA_021849525.1 Chloroflexota bacterium | reverse complement strand
GAAGGGCACTGCACCCCCGGCATGATGAGCAGCAAACCAAAAATAAATGGCACGCTGGCGCAGGCAAACCAGAAGCCGATTCCCTGAGCCTGGTTGGCCCAGTACATCAGCAGGCCGGCGATCACGGTGACGCCTACCCCGATCCAGAGCGGTACAACCCAGTAACGGCGGATGCGGGCGGCGTCGAAGGGCAGTTGGTCGGCGGGATGGATGGGTGTCTCGACGACATCCGCGGCGGCGGTCTGTGTTTCTGGGATGGCCATACCCGGGCTGTTCTCCGGCCCGTTTGCTGCAAGCTCCTCTGGAGCAAGCCTCTCTGGAGTTAGCCCTTCTGGGGATGGGAGCTCAGAGGAATTTTTAGCCAGCGCTTCCAGCCAGCGCAGACCTTCCTCCGCGCTGATATCCCCCCGCTCGATCATATTCAGGATCTGCATGCGCAGCGGTTCGTTGGACATGGGATTTATCCGTTCTTGCCCTCGAGGGCAGCCAGCAGCTCTTCCGCTTCTTGTAATGTGATCTTCTTCTGTTCGAGCATACGCAGGATGAGCAAGCGTTCTTCATCCGAGACGGTTTCTTTAGCCGGTGCTGGCGATGGGGGAGTCCATTCGAAGGTCCGGCCGCGGCGGTTGGCAGCCTGCTGGCGGCGCAGAGCAGCCTGGGCTTTGAGTTCAGCCCGGCGCCGGGAGGCCTCTAACTTGGCTTCCATCTTTTCCTGTGTCCGGCGCATACGCTCCTGAGCGCGGGCGGTCGCGCGCTCACTATCCAGGCGGGCGCGTTCCATGATTCGCTGACTTTCTTCTGGAGGCAGCCAGGACTTGCCCAACACATTCGAAATATTGGCCATTTGTTCGTTAAGCTGGCGGGTCAGGGCTTCCATTTGGGTTTCGATCTGACTTTCAATTTGCTGGTTAATCTGCTGGCTGAAGCTCTCCGACAGGTTGTCAATCTCTGATTCCATGCCTTCCAGATTTTCGTCGGAGGCAACCACATTTTGAGCACCCAGGAAGAGGTTCCCATCTGCCGAGAGATCAATCTCCACCAGACCTTCAGCCAGACTGAATTCGTGCCTGCTCGACTGGATGTTGCGGGGCTGGTTGGGAAGCTGCAGGGAGATGTCGCCAGACCCGGCATAGAGGGAGATATGGGCGCTGGCGTCATCCGGGATGCGGCAGTTGAGATTGCCCGATGCGCGGACGCGATACAGGCTGCCGTCCAGGGTGCTCAGCCGGAGGCGGGCATTGCCCTGGGCGGTGATCTGAATGTCATTTTCGACATTCCGCAGATCGAGATTTCCCATCACCTCGTTGATATTACAGGACCCCTCGACTTCACGGATGTAGGTGTTGCCAAAAACCCGTTCGACGCTTAGATTTCCGGTAATGTGCTTGGCATCCAAATCGCCCTGCACTTGTTCAATCTGGGTTTCGGCGACCGAGCGCAGGGATAAATGACCCATCACATGCTCAATTGTCAGCTGATCTTCCAAAAGCTTGAAGCGCGCATCGCCCTGGACGCGAGATACGCGCACGTTTGTTCCATAGGGCAGGCGCACCGCGCAGTTGCTCTGGCAGCGAATCTCGACGATATCATCTTTTTCTTCGACTGTAAGTGACTCAGATTGGGCGCGTACGGCGATCTCGGGACGATCCCAGCCCTGGACCTGGAGGCTGCCGGTCACATTGAAAGTAACTTCAGGAGCCAGGCTGGTGGGGAGAGTGAACTGGTTCATCTTAGCCTCCGCTCTCTTGCAGTAACAACATGGCCTTTTCGGCACTGATCTTCCCGCTATCCAGGTCTTCCAGAATGCGCTGGCGCTCCTCGGGGGAGAGGCCGGGAGTTTCTTCCCCGCCGCCAGGCTCGTATCCCAGGGCGCGGATGACTTCGTGCAGACGGTTACGAATGGTGGGGTAGGATAGCCCCAGCTCGGTTTCCATACGGGTGATCTTGCCCTCGTGCCGGACGAATGTCTCGACGAACTCGAGCTGCTCCCGGGTGAGCTGGCTGAATGGGCCGCCGGTGAAGCGGCTTTCAATGGTTGTATTGCAGTCGTTGCAGTGAATGCGGGTGACTTCAAGCTCGCCCCCGCAGATGGGACAGCGCGTGGGAAGTGTATTCATGAATATTTCCTGGTAGATGGACTATAATTGGATTTAATGTTTCATTTCTAATTATAGACTATTATTAAATAATGTCAATATTGAATTGAGAAATATCAATATTCATTTCTTGTTTTATAAATATGATATGAGAAAATTGAAGCTCTCCCCGGGTGAGGTTGCCAGGGTGGAGTTCTCTGCAAGGTAGGAATGCGACTACTGTGAACCGGAGGTGATAAAGCTGGCAGCGTCAGAGTACTGGTTGGCTGTGACGACCTGGGAGAAACGCTGTAAGGTACCCAGATAAGGCAGCCGGCCGTTCGCGGCGATCCAACCTTCCAGGTTGAAGGCCAGGACGCCTTCGGCAGGGATCCATTCGCCATTGTATTTGCGGGCAATATGCACATGGGTGCCGGTGCTGCTGCCGCCCTCGCACGAAGGATGCCCAAGCGGCTGGCCGCGGGTGAATTGTTCTCCAAGCGCTACATTTCCCTGGGTGGCGATATGCAGGTAGAAGACATTCCAGCCAGTACGTTCATCCCCATCGCCATCCAGATCCAGCATCACTATGCCGGCATCCAGACGCACCACCACCCCATCGGCAACGGCAGTGACCCATTCGTAGCTCGCAATGCAGCCCTGGTCTATGGACGGCGGGGCGAAATCCAGGGCGGCATAGGGTTGGAGGCTGCCCCAGGCGGTGTGAGGACCGCCGGTAAAAGCCCAGGTGTGCCCTGCTTCAAAAGGTAGATTAAAGTCGGGTTGGGCCAGGCTGCCGGGAATATGGGGCTGGTCATTGAGCCAGGGATCGCCAAACAATTCCCGGTAAGTACGCGCCAGGCCCTCTGACGAGATTGCGCGATCATAGGCGTCATCCCGATAGACGCGGTTGAAATAGGCCTGCAGGCTGGCGGTGGAGGCGTTCAGCCAGGGATCGAAGCGCACCTGGCTGCCATCCGGATGAACCATGTCAGTCAGGCTGCCGGTGCGCCAGCCAGCATAATTATCATTCAAAAGATTCGCTGCCCGGATCAGCTGCATATACAGGCCTTTATATTGATAGGAACGAAAGCCAAGCGGGTAATCGCCAAAACCATCCGGGGGAGCGGGCTGCGAGAGAGCTCCGGCCTGGTATTCGAGCAGCGCCAGGAGCAGGCGCGGGCTGATGCTGTAATTAATCGCCACCATATCCACCAGCCCAGCGCCGGTCCGGGTACCGCTTTCGGTAAAGCCGCTGACATTTTTCAACCAGCCGGGCTGGGTGGAGACGAAAGTAGGCGTATCAAAACCGATCAACGCTGGACCGTAGACGAACTGGCTGTCGGGGATAATACGATACGATGAACCCCAGAGCGGGAGATAGTAAATGGGGATTTTCATCGGCATACCGGGGGGCATGGTCGTGGCCGAGGCGGGAATAAAAGAGTTTTCCGCCAGAATCTCGGGCACACTGGTGTTAAAACGCACGGCCAGAGCAGGCAAGGTATCACCAGCCTGAGCGACATAATCCACCAACTCGCCGGGGTTGAAAGTAGGACGGGTGGGGATGGGTTCGAGGGTGGGTTCAGCCGGGGCGGGAGTGTTTTGCGGTTCCTGGGCCAGGGCAATTTCACCAGAAAGGCCAGCAGGACCGGGTAAATTTTGGGATTGGCAGGCGCTCAACAGCAGTGTACTGCAGAGCAGGATTCCAATCAGCATATTTGTATGTTTTAACATCGGTTATCGATCAGGCTGACGGTTAACCCTGCCAGCCAGGGAAATGAGAACCGGATCAACCGGCGCAGGTTGCATTATAAACCGAAATGGGGGATTCTCAAGGATCGTCGTTGCCGCGTGAGATGAGGGTGGTAGACGATGAGCAAGTGCAGGCAACGATTGTCTCACCACCCCGCGCCAGGGTGCCATGGTAGGCTCCGTCACCTGCCTGGGCGACCCAACCGCCCAGGTTGAATGGCAGCGGACCATCCGCAGGGATCCATTCGCCATTATATTTGCGGGCGAAATGCAGGTGAGTGCCGGTAGAAATGCCACCTTCACAGGAAGGGTGACCCAACGCATCCCCTTCATCGACCCAATCCCCAACCTTGACGCGATCGATGTTGGAGAGATGCAAATAGAGCAGCACCCAGCCGGTTTGCTCATATCCATCGCCATCCAGATCCAGGACGACCACACCGCTGCCGGAGCGAACCACCAGACCGGAGCTGGAAGCAGTAGCATAAGCGTAGGATTTCACACATCCGGGTTCAGCGCTGCCAGGAGCAAAATCCAGGGCAGCGTAAGCCCCGTCGTGTTCCCAGGCTCCATGCGGTCCGCCGGTAAAGCTCCAGACCCGGTTGCGAGTAAAGGGCAGGGTCAGCGGGGGTTGGACAATTCCGGGGGGGAACAGCGGCTCGACGGTGCGGGCGCGCTCCCAGGGGTTGCCGAACATCTTTTCGTGGACGGCAGGCAGACCGCTGATGGGGTCGATGGCATCCAGCCATTCCTGCCCGCTGTATAGTTGAGCAAAGAAATACTGCAGGGCCACGGTGCCGGCATTCAGGTCGGGCGCCAGGCGGGCGGTCAGACCATCTTTAAATTGGATTTCTGTCATGCGGCCTTCGCGATAGGCATAGTAGCCGATCGAGAGCTGGTTAACCGCCCAGACAAGCTGTCGGTAGAGGCCAGTTTCTTTGGCATTCACGAAGCCAAGCGGGTAATCACTTTCTTGAACATTCGACGGCTCCCCATAGACCCAGTGACTCTGGTATTCCAGCAAAGAAAGCAATAGACGCGGGTTGATCGAATTCTCGATGGCGACCCGCAGCACGACTTCGGCGCCGTTGACAGTGCTGGTGCTTTGCAGCCAGTCCTTGTGCCGGCTGAGTTTGCCGCCAGCCTGGTTGACGAATTCCTGGATATTAAAATTGATGGCTGAGGGTGAAAAGACCACCTCGCTATCGGGGATGAGATGCATCGATGAAGTGGTATTTGCCAGCCGGCGGGGGATTACCAGGAGCTGCCCGGGGTTGAGGAAATCTTGCTCAGGTATAGGGTCGGGGGAGGTGATTTCTGCCGGGGAAACCCCAAACCGCACCGCCACGGTGGGCAATGTATCGGCTGCTTGAACGTAATACAGAATGGGTGTGGTGTTAACATCGGGGACGGGAGGTGTGATCTGGCTTGCTATAACCGGAGGATTTTCGGCTTCGGCAGTTAGTGTGGCTGGAGCAGGAGTGACCAGATCTTCCGGCGGCTCTGCCTGGGTCGGCTGGCTGAGCTGAGGTGGCGGTGTTTCTGCCAGGAGGGCCAGGGCAGGCGCATTGGGCTCAGTGGCGTACGGCGGAATCCAATACCCTCCGCTGGTCGAGCAGGAGGAAATCACCAACGCAATCAGGAAAGATGCGACAATTCTACGGGTAAATCTGGTCATCAGGCTCAATAACACTATTTAGCGAACGATACCATTGTTTTTCGAACGCCCGGCGTAGGCTTCGAGCGAAAGTCCATCGCGGGTGAGAAAGCCATCGTACTCATTACCGTCGCCGCTGGACACCCAGTGATCCAATACAAATGGGATTTGCTGGTCGGCGGTGATCCACTCGCCGTTGTAGCGCCGGGCTAGGTGGACATGGGTGCCGGAAGAAACGCCGCCTTCACAGGAAGGATGCCCCACCCGGTCGCCAGCCTGCAGCCTGGTTCCCGCCTGAACGCGGTCACGGGATTCAACATGCATGTAAAGGACTGTCCAGCCGGTTTGCTCCAGGCCATCGGCAGGCAGGCCGGGAAGATCGAGGTCCTGGACGACCGCCCCGTTGCTAGCTCGTAAAATCGGTCCGCTGCCGACCGCAACCACCCAGTCGTCGCTGAGCACACAGCCCAGGGCATCACCAGGGGGAGCAAAATCCAGGGCTGCCCAGGCTGAGCCATCACCCCAGCCGCCGTGGGGACCGCCGGTAAAGGCCCAGCTTTTACCAGCTTCAAAGGGAAGCTGCAGATCGGGCTGCGCCAGCCCTGGCGGGATCACCGGCTCGTAAGCCAGATCGAACGGATACCCAAAGAATGCATGAAATGTGCCAATCAGACCCTGGGGGCCGACTACCTGTTCCCACTCGGTGAGAGCAAGCAGGGTGGAGTAAAAGTACTGGACACCTGCCGTTCCGGCATTGAGGGTGGGATCGATGGGGATCAGGTTTCCATCGGTCAATACCCAGGTGGCTGCGCCACCCACCCGCCAGAGGTAAAAACCCCGGTTAAGGTTGTTGGCGGCATAAGCGAGCTGGCGGTACAGCCCCTTGCGGCGGTTATCGACTACCCCGATTGGAAAGTCGAGCTTGCCCGGGGGGTTGGCTTTGGTCACCCAGCCGCTGCGCTGCTCCAGGACAGCCAGCAAGAGACGCGGTCCGACCGAATACTCACGAGCGACACGGTCGACGATTTGAGCGCCACTGAATACCTGATTTTCTTCTATTTCTTCGCGATAGGTGGCGAGATAGCCGCCCTGATTCTGGACGAAGCTGTTGATATCGAAGAAGATGCTTGGCGGACCGAAGACCAGCTCAGAGTCGGGGATGATCTTGAAGGCTGGGCCGCGGGCTGCCGGGGTGGGAGCCGGGATATCCAGCACCTGCCCGACGTTCAATATATCCGGGTTGGCGAGCTTGTTGGCCTCCACCAGCATCTGCCAGCTGAGCCCATACTGATTGGCGATGATCCCCAGAGTCTCGCCAGGCTGGACTTCGTGTTGGCGGGCGTCGGTGCGGACAGCAGGGAGTGGGTGGGGGTCGTCGGGGGTGGGAGTGAGCCCCGGTGTGCCGGGAGGGCTGGTGGGGACGAAGCCGCCGGGTAGTAGAGGCGAGGCGATAGTTTGGGTGGGGGTGGGCTGGCGCAGGCCGGAAATGCTCCAGAGAGAGCTTGAACCATCCTGACCGGAACGGACACAGGCCAGACTGAGCAGGAGAAGAACCAGAATGGCCCCCAAAATGGCAGCGGGGCGATGAGGCTGTGAATTATTGTTCATCAACGGGCCTGAGTATAAACCTTAAAGAATTCTACCAACAAATGGTTGACCGGTACAGGGTGCCGGGACGGTGCACCACGGTTAAGGTTTTTCACAGGAGCTCCTGGCGGTATAATAACGACGTGCTGCCCGGGAACAACAGACCAATGCAAGGAGCCGGCGGTGCACCCAAAAGATAAAAACAAGGAGAACATTCCGCGCATGCCCACTCCCCTGGTTGAATGCATTGCTAATTTCTCTGAAGCCCGCCGCCCGCAGGTGGTAGAGGCTATCTGCCTGGCAGTCCGGTCTGTACCCAGAGTGGCGATATTGGACCAGCACTCGGATCAGGACCATAATCGCACGGTGCTGACTTTTGTGGGCCCACCGGAAGAAATGGTGGAAGCAGCCTTCCGGGCGATTGCCAAAGCCGCCGAATTGATCGACCTGGACCAGCACGTGGGCGAACACCCGCGGATTGGAGCCAGTGACGTGGTGCCGTTTGTGCCG
>JAJZSS010000059.1 GCA_021849525.1 Chloroflexota bacterium | reverse complement strand
GAGTGGGCCTGCAATGCAAGCTCTGGCAAACGGGTCCATCGATTTGGCTGGCTCGTGCATCGTCTGCAATTACCCATTCTACGAATCCATCCCAGAATTGCGGAATTTCATGACGGTTAACCAATTCAAGGGCTTCGTCGTACTGGGACGCCAGGGCCAATCGAAGTCATACGAAGAATTTTTGGCTGAATTGAATGACCCGGAAGCAGCCCAGAACGCAGCCATCCAGCAGCTCAAGGGAAAAACCTTCCCGATCTACGAAGCCAATTATCTGCCCCTCCTGACTGCGGTGCTCGAACAAGGTGGCCTGGCGATCAGTGATATCAAAACCATCAACTTCCCCGACGATGAGAAAGCCGCCCTGGCCATGATCGGCGGCGAAGGCGATTTTTACATCGGCGGGTTGCCCTCCGAGATCAACCTCCTCCAGAACCATCCCGAAGATTTTAAGCTCATCGGCGGTTCTGAGATCCTCGGGCCAGCCGGGTTGTGGTACAGCAATATCACCGCTACCGAAAGCTGGCTGGCAGAAAATGAAGAAGCTGCCTTGAAAGTTATGGCAATGGCCTATCGGTACAACCGCTATGTTCAGGAAGATATCCAGAAAATTCTTCCTCTCGTTGCCGAAGCCATGAATGCCCACTCCGGTGTCGCCACCCCGGTTGAGGATCTGAAATTCATATTCGATACATTCCTCGATTTCCGGACCTACCAACAGGACGCTGAGACCTGCTACAACCCCGAATCGGATTTATTCTGGGAAGCTTCCGCAGCCTACTATGTTGAAAAATCCGCCGAATTACCCGAAGGCGCTGATTTCAAGCTTCAGAATCCTTTGAACGAGTGGTTTGCAAAGTTCCTCGCCCGGCAAGATTTGCTGGACTGGGTAGATCAACCGCTCGACTAATCGTCTTTGACCTGTGTGGAGCAGATGGGCGGCATCGCTGGCTTCGCTTGCTTTGCTACCCACTGCTCCACACCCTTTCGGTTTGAAATTAATATCGTCTTGCCGCCATTGAGCAGAACTTGCCAGACTCTTCGTCGGAGGAGAAAATAAGTGATTCCAAACGCAATCGAATATGCGATTCGTAAATCCATTCATTCCACTGCAATGGCGCGCCACGTACAAGCCATCATCGCCCATAGCCCCAGGTTCGCCGGAACTGAAAACGAATGGCGCACCGCGCAATATGTCGAACAGGAATTTCGAGCTTGCGGTCTGGTTGTTCGCGTGGATCAAATATCTGGCGTCAATGCCTGGAATTACACAGATACCCGCGCCAGGATCATTTCACCTGCCGGACGTGAATTGAATGCTGTCGCAATTTTAGGCTCGGGGTCAACGCCGCCTGATGGCATCACTGCGCAGGTTGTTTACATTGGCAGGGGCCGGGCCCAGGATGTGGCCAACCTGGATGTAAAAGATAAATTCGTCTTGCGCGATCCACCGCGCGCCCTGACGCTCGATAATTCTTCCGATGAAACCGCTCCCCAGGGTCTCACCGAAACGCTTATAGACATGGGAGTGGCCGGATTTATCGAATATTCACGGCTCAAAGGGAACATCCTTCAAACCGACTTGCTGTCGGGTCCCGAAGGTCTCCCCGTGCCGGCGGTGGCGTTGACCTATGAGGATGGGCAATTATTGAAAGAGTTATTGCGCGAGTGGTATGCGCTTCCAGATTGGTTCAAGCGAACTCAGGAAAATATTCCCCTGGTCCTCAATCTGGTCGTCGATGCCACCTCGAAACCCAGTCATGGATTCAACGTCATTGCATCGATCAAAGGTTCCGAGTATCCCGAAGAGAAAGTCGTCCTGGTTGCGCACCACGATAATGCTTTTGGCCCTGGCGCCTGCGATAATGCCACTGCGGTCGCTGTAAATCTGGAATGCGCCCGGGTCTTTTCCACACTACCGCCATACAGAAGGACGGTCGAATTTGTCTCGGTCACCGGGGAGGAATATGGCGAATTCGGTTCCAATGCCTATGTGGAGAAATATGTAAAACCCAATCCTGGGTTATACAAAGGTGCCCTGGTCCTGGATATCATTGGCAATGGCGACCATCTATACTATATTACCGAATCGATCTGCCTCGGAAAGCTCGTCCAAAACTCTCCATCGATAAATCGCCTGCTCGAGACGGTATGCGACTCGCTAGGATATGTGATTGAAGGCACCCCCCTCGAATATGCATCCGATGATGGGCCATTCATCCTTGCCGGAGTAGAGACTTCCTACATCGCAAAATTAATCTCCACCAGCTGGCCCTGGCTGCACACCTATATGGATGATTTCAAAGTCGTGGATATCAACGGACTGAAGGTAGTCGCGGAAATATCCGCCCTGACCATCTGGAATTTAGCCAATCAGTAATAAGCGATCGCAAATACTTATTCGCCCGATTACCGTCACGGAGGTTACGAACAACAGACATGGAACCAGCCGGCCTGAGGTGGCAAAGAATATTCGATGAACCCTTCATCTCACCCAGAGAAGATTCTTGCGCGCCCGATGCGGTTACCACGCCCGATATTTTAATCCTGAATGGCATGGTCCACATCTATGTTGGAGCCGTCTCCCAATCGCAAGAGCGGATTATTTTGCTACCCATCGCGCCCAATCGCTGGAAAACCTCAGAGCCTCTATCAATCCCTTCAGAAACCAGGGTCGTGCTGGAACCCGGCCCGCAATCCTTTGATTGCCAGCATGTTTTCGATCCCGCCGTAGTCGCCCAGGATGATAAACTATATTTGTTTTATAGCGCCATCGGGACCGGCCCCGACCAGATTGGTGCGGCAATTTCAGCCGATGGCATCCATTTTTCAAAATTGCCGGCCCCGATCCTGGAGGGCAGATCGCCCGAAGTCGTCATCCAAGATAACCTGTTCTCGCTGTTCTTTGTGCGCGATCATCCAGGGCAAGGGTATGCGATTTACCTGGCCCAATCAATAGATGGTATTCAATATGAATTGGTTGGGAATGAACCGGTTGTATCTCCTGGGCAGAGCGACGAGTGGGATGATTTCGAAGTAACCACCCCCAGGATCATCCAGATAGACGATTGGTATTACTTGATTTACGCCGGGCTAAACCGGAGTGACCAAAAAGATATCCCGCGTGCCTTTGGGCTTGCTCGATCAGTGGATTTAATCCATTGGGAAAAATATCCACATAATCCGGTATTTTCGTGCGCCGAACAGGGCGCCTGGGATGATGGCGCAATCTGGTTTGGAACACCCTTCCAAATACACGACACGCTCTACCTGTTATACGAAGGTGGGCGCCTGGAGAATATACTCGATCATTCACCAGCTTTGACGCAGGTCGGTTTGGCAGCCTTACCGGTGCAGGATTTTCTAGTAGGAATGCTGTCATGGTAGAACCAGCCCAATGGTTGGCCTGAAAAATTGGAGCGTGCGATCATGGATCACAAATATGTCACATTGAATGAAATCATCACCCAGACGGCTGCCTGGGAAGGCGCCATCAAGCATGTTGATAACCAGAAACAACTCATCGCCAGAATTGATCTTGCGGAATATAAAAACATTTTCTTGATTGGCTGTGGCAGCACGTATTACCTGTCGCTGGCGGCGGCAGCAGTGCTCCAATCCTTAACCGGTCTGAAAGCCATCCCCTTGCCCGCCTCCGAGATGTTTATTCTCCCAGAGTTCATTTATCAGAATGGCAAATCGCTATTGATCGCAATCTCCAGATCGGGCACTACCTCGGAAACACTTCACGCGGTCAGAAAGTTCAAACAGAACCGGCATGGCGATGTCATGGTCGTCACGAATTATCCAGATTCCCCCTTGGTACATATAGCCGACTTTCGTGTTGCGATCCCAGAAGGGCAAGAGCAGAGCATTGCCCAGACCAGATCCTTTACCTCGATGTTCGTCGCCATCAATGCGATTTTCCACCTCCTCGGTCCAGGTCTATCGTTCCAGCCGCACCTGCTGGCGCTGACGCGATCCGGCAGCGAGATCCTGGATAGGTATCAGCATGTTGCCGAACGGCTCGGGAACGATACCAGCCTAAAACAGGTCTTTTTTCTGGGTAGCGGCCCGCGATACGGACTGGCCTGTGAAGCAAGTTTAAAACTGAAAGAGATGAGCCAGACGATCACTGAACCCTTTCATTGCCTCGAATTTCGCCATGGACCCATCTCGATGGTTGATGAAAACACTCTGGTGGTCGGTTTAATTTCAGGAAGCAATTACGCCAATGAGATGGCAGTCATCAGGGATATAAAGAACCTGGGCGCCAAAACGCTCACCCTGGGGAATTCCGGTACGGATATTGAGTTCAAGTCTGAGCTTCCCGATTCGATACACAACGTCCTGTACCTGCCTGTTTTACAACTATTCGCCTATTTTCGCGCCATTCATTTTGGCAAAAATCCCGATTTCCCCCATAATTTGACAGCCGTGGTCAAACTGGATCTATAACCTGCCCATCAGGATTTCGATTCCATAAAATGCACCTGATTCCTTTTTTTAATGATTTGGAGTTCGTAAATGCGGACAATTTCAATCGGTAAATATCACCGTCTAAAAAAATGCTCGTCCCCTGCCCACTCACTGTCTGTGTTGGCCATCGATCATCGCACCAGTTTACTGAAAGCGATCGGGAAACATCGCCCGGGTAAGATTGGTGTCGCAGAATTGGCTGAATTCAAGCTCGATATCATTGAGTATATCGGCAACGCCGCCGATGCCATCCTGCTGGACCCTGAGTTCGGTGCACCCGCTTATATCAGCGCTGGCGTTCCAGAAAAGAACAAGGGATTGGTTCTCTCGGTAGAAAAATCCGGCTATAGTGGTAACCCAACCTTGCGAGAAAACGACCTGCTCAGCAGCTGGAATATCCACAAAACCATCCGCCTCGCGGCTGATGCCGTCAAGTTACTCGTGTATTATCACCCCGCAGCCCAAAACAAGGCTGTTACCGAAGCCCTGATTGCTCAAGTTGCCCAAGAATGCGAAACGCATGAGATTCCATTCTTCCTCGAGGTATTGACCTATTCGTTAGATCCGAAATTTGACAAAATCCCCGGCGATGAAAGAAGGAAAGTGGTAGTAGAAACTGCCCGGCAGCTATCTGGATTGGGAGCCGATGTTCTGAAGCTGGAGTTCCCTGCCGATATCAGCGCCTTTCCGGATCACCAGTACTGGGCGGACACCTGTGCAGCGCTGACAGAAGCCAGCCTATGCCCGTGGATATTGCTTTCCGCCTCCGTAGATTTCGAAACATATTACGATCAGGTATCCATTGCCTGCCAGAAAGGCAGTTCTGGAATTGCAGTGGGCCGGGCGGTGTGGAAAGAAGCAGTCCCCATGGAATCGCGTTCCCAAAGAATTGAATTCTTATCCCAAACCGCCCATACCAGGATGGAAGAACTTAACTTGCTCTGCCAGGCTGCAGCTCGGCCCTGGACGGATTATTATGCCCCACCCGAAATTAGCGAGCAGTGGCATTCTGAATATTGACCATGGACGGTATGGATAGGATGAAACCGGTGGTCACGAAACAATTTGACGTCGCCGTGGTCGGTGAGATCAATGTTGACTTGATCCTCCAGGGCAATGTCGAACCGGAATTCGGTCAGGTTGAAAAAATCGTTCAAGATTGCCGGCTCAGCGTCGGGAGCTCTGCGGCCATTTTTGCCTGTGGCGCTGCCCGCCTCGGCTTTAGGACGGCCTTCATTGGGATTGCCGGGGAGGATACTTTCGGGCGGTTTATGGTTGCCGAAATGGAAGCCCGGGGTATCGATACTGCTGGGGTCATTTTGAAATCCGGCCTCGACACGGGTATCTCTGTCATCCTGGCCAGGCAGACCGATCGCGCCATTTTAACCTACCCCGGATCGATCCCTGAGCTTACCCTTGCCGACATCGATCTTTCGATACTGTCCAGGAGCAGGCACCTTCACCTCGCCAGCTACTTTTTACTGGAACGCCTGCGCCCGGATGTTCCGGTGCTCCTCGAAAAAGCCCGAGAGCTCGGTTGTTCGATTTCAATGGATACTAATTACGATCCCGCACAACAGTGGAATTCCGGTTTGCTGGATGTATTCAAGCAGGTGGATATATTCCTGCCCAATGAAACGGAAATTAAGGCCATTACCAGACAGACAGACCTGGCCAAAGCCATCGACGCAATTCTTCAGCGGGGACCGGTTGTGGTCGTGAAGCTCGGTCGGGATGGCGCCATCGCCAAATCTCCGGGAGGCGACGCCATCCAGCAACAAGCTCTCCAGGTGCAGGTGGTCGACACCGTTGGCGCCGGCGATTCATTCGATGCTGGTTTCATTTACGGTTATCTAAGCGGATTGGATTGGCACCAATCGCTCAAATTGGCGACGATCTGTGGCTCTTTATCCACGCAGAAATCCGGGGGGACCCGCGCCCAACCCACCCTGGATCAGGCTTATCAATATTTGCAGGGTTAAATTTATGGAATCAATCCGCTCCATCATCCAGAAGAACATTCAGCTGCGCCAAAAGGACGGTCGAACATTCACGCTTCTTGCGGTCTGCCCAAATTCGGAAAGCGTGCTGGCAGCCGCTGTCAAAGCAGCTGCAAAAAGAAATTCCATAATGCTTTTTGCTGCCACGTTAAATCAAGTCGACCTCGACGGCGGATATACGGGCTGGACGCCGCAGACCTTCATTCAGAAAATTGGCGAGCATGCAGGCAAGTATGGATGCACAACCAGCCTGTACCCTTGCCTGGATCATGGCGGCCCCTGGCTGAAGGACAAGGATACGCTGGCCCGTTTATCCTTTGAACAGACCATTCAAAATGTAAAGAACTCCATAGAAGCCTGTATTAAAGCCGGCTATCAGTTATTGCACATCGACCCGACTGTGGATCGCAATCTACCCTCGGGAGAGACCATCCCGATCGAGTGGGTCGTCGAACGAACCGTCGATTTAATCGCCTATGCCGAAATGGTTCGCCAGGGATTGCATCTTCCGGAGATCTCCTATGAAGTTGGTACCGAAGAAGTGCTTGGCGGCATGGTCGACCTTGCGAATTTCGACCAATTTATCCAGCTCCTCAAAGTCAGGCTGTTGGAGCGGAATCTGAGCCATATCTGGCCGTGTTTTTTTGTCGCCCAGGTTGGCACCGATCTGCATACCACGGACTTCGATCCAGCCGCAGCCAACCAGATTTACACGAGACTGTATCCAACAGGCGCACTTGCCAAAGGCCATTATACCGATTGGGTCAGCAACCCGGCCGAGTATCCAATCTCTGGCATGGGCGGCGCCAATGTCGGTCCGGAATTCACCTCCGAAGAATTCGATGCCTTGCTGGAATTAGAGGGACTCGAAAAAAGTCAAATAATGCAAGCGAAACACCTTGAACCTTCGCACATGACAGACCGCTTGACCAACGCCGTTATCGGTTCTCAGCGCTGGCAAAAGTGGCTCCTGGAGGAAGAAAAAAGCCTGGATTTCCACGCTCTTTCTCCAGAGCGGAAAATGTGGTTATTAAAAACCGGCGCCCGGTATTGTTGGACCGATCCACAGGTCATCGAAGGGCGCCAAATCCTATTTCAAAATCTGAGCCATTCGATCCCTGACCCAAACGAATACGTGAGATCGGGA
>JAJZSS010000058.1 GCA_021849525.1 Chloroflexota bacterium | reverse complement strand
GCCTGCCCTGAACGGCAGAGAAACAATTATATTAAGGAAAGGGCCGGACCGCCATTGGCGCAATCCGGCCTTTATTATTTCACGGCCTTGCCTCCACCTGCACATCGACATGGTCGATCGGTGGACCCAGGCTGTACACATTGGCTTCAAAGGGCAGGCTGCCGCCATATGGAATTTCCACCTGGGCCTCCCATTTGCGGAACCCAACCACCTGATCCTGCGCATCATAGGCAGCCAGCGCCAGCCACACCAGGCGGGCTGCCGGAGCGGGGCCGGCAACGGAAAGAGTCCCGGTCAGCGCCGGAGCAGCGGTCGGCGTCACAGTTGGTGTCAAAGTCGTAGCCGGGTCAAAGGTGGGGGATGGCGTCGGTGCAGGCGGTTGGGGGAAAGATACGATGCCGCTTACCACGGCTTCCAGCCCACCGGGGAGGATCTCCACGTTGTCAATCTTTAATTCGGTCCGGGCGTAGCGCGGATCGCCATCCGCCAGGGGCAGGGCTGCCAGCAGCTCAAAAGCGGGGCGGGCGGTCTGTGGATCTTGCGGGGCAGGGGGCGGAAAGTAAGCTGCCAATGGCAGCACGGCGCCAGGCGCCAGAATATTCAGCGGTATGACGACTGCCTGGCCCAGCGCTTCTTCACCGGGCGGCTGCAGGCTGAGCCAGCCGCTGACATTTTCCAGGGTGCGCCCGCTCTCATTCCCCACCAGCGCCAGGCACCACAACCCGCCATCGCTCTGGGGGTAGCATACCGGCGCAGCCAGCTCCACCGCGACCGGCGTCGGTGTGGCAATTACCTCAGGAGTGCCCTCTCCGGCATCCCCACCACCCATGGGAATGGGTACAATCACCTGGGTACCCACTACCAGCAGGTTGGGATCAACCTCAGGGTTAGCTGCCTGGATATCTTCAACCGTCACTCCATAGCGCAAAGCAATTCCCAACAGGGTATCCCCTTCCGCAATTGTATGCAGGAAGGGGGTCGCGGTTGGGGGAGGCGGCGCGGTTGGGGGCGGGGGGGTCGAGGTGTCCGTCCCGGCAGGGGTGGGTGGAGGCAGGGTGCGGCTGGGGGTCGCGGTGTGAAAGGGGATCAGGTCAGAGGTACTCGAAGCCTCGCCCGCTGGACCAATCCCTGGCTGGCAGGCAGTTACCAGAACCCAGAGCAGCACTATAACGTACGTCACATTATCCCGACGAAAGTGTAAGCCCATGCGCCGGATTATACCCTTACAATAAGCAGCAAAAGGCGCTGGTGAATAGTCTTAAGCAGTTCTTCAGCCAGTCGAATACCGGTAGAGGGCAGGACGATGGCGGAAAACATCATGTTCGAGGAGGCCGTGCAAGCCGTCCGGCAGGGTCAGCGCAGCCGGGCGCGCGACCTGCTGACGCGCCTGCTGCGCGCAGATCCCAATAACGCCGAATACTGGCTGTGGATGAGCGCCGTCGTCGATTCATCGAAAGAGCGGACATACTGCCTGCAGATGGTCCACAAACTCGACCCAGGCAGCCCGGCAGCTCAGCGCGGTCTGGTGCTGTTGGGTGCGGCTCAGCCCTCAGCGGAAATGCCTCCCGGCAACTTCACGCGGCGCAAGTGGAATGTGCGTGTGGACGAGACCCCCAAAGAAAAAGGCCTGAAACGGATATTCAAGAACCCTGTCCTGCGCGCCGCCAGTTTCCTTGTTCTGGCAGGGGTGGTCGGTGTTTTAATATTTGCCGGCATCTCCGCCAGCAACGCCAACCGCCAGCGCAGTATTGCTCAGCTCCCCACCCAGACCCCCGGCCCGGTTCCCACATTCACCACCACCCCCACCTTGATCGGGCAGAAAGCCACCCCCACGCCGGCGCGGGTATACGGGCAGCCTACCCCGCTGGCCATTCTGCTTAACGTGACTTATACCCCCACTCCAATCTACGTCAATACACCCCACCCGGTGGTCGAGGCTTACCGCATGGGGCAGCGCGCCATGGGACGCGGCGAGCTGAGGGCAGCCTTGAATTATTTCGTCCAGGCCGGGCAGATGGAACCAGAAGCGGCTGATATCCAGTACCAGATCGCCGAATTGCAGCGCCGGCTGGGCGAGAACGAGCTGGCGCTGGAAGCCTACGACCAGGCGATTGAAATCGATCCTGGTTTTGCCCCGCCTTTCCTGGGCCGGGCTCTGGTCCTTCAGGCAGAGGATCCCGGAGCGGATATCGCTGAGGACCTGGACGCAGCTATCGAGCGCGATCCCGGTTATGGCGAAGCTTACCTGGCGCGGGCAGCGTATATGATTAAAGCCGGCAAGACCGACCAGGCCCTGGACGACCTCCAGGCTGCCGGCGATCTGCTGCCCGATTCTCCCTGGGTGCCTTATTATGAAGGCAAGATTGCAATTTCTGAAGGCGAGATCGAAGACGCTTACGAGCTGGCGGAAGAATCCAACGAACGTGATCGCACCTTCTTGCCGGCTTACCTCCTGCTGGGCGAATGCGCCATGCAAACCGAAGATTACCCGGCGGCGATTGAAGCTCTCGAGCTCTACACGACCTATGCTCCCAAGGAAGCGCAGGGCTGGGCACTGCTGGGTATCGCCCAGGTGAAATCTGGCGCTGATCCGGAGAAAGCCCTGAAAGCGCTCGAAACCGCCCTTGAAATTGACTCTGAGCGGTCCGAGCTATATTATTACCGTGGCAATCTGTACCTGGAGCTGGGCGAAGGGCAGAAAGCGGTCAATGACTTTGTCATCGTCCGCAGGCTGGATCGCAGAAGCTTTGCCGCCAGCCTGGGTCTGGCTCGTTCACTGTTCAGCACCGGTCGCATCCAGGATGCCTGGTCGCAGATGAATGTCACCCTGGAATTGGCCCGGACGAATGCCGAACGCGCCAGTGGATATTACTATCGCGCCCAGGTAATCGAGGCAGCCGGAGAAACTGGCCTTGCAGCCAGGGACTGGCGCGCCTTACTCGCCCTCCCCCCCAAAGATGTGCCTGGGGAATGGCGTAAGCTTGCCAGGATCGCCATCCAGGCGCCAGTGACTCCTACCCCGGCAGTCTCGTTATCTGCCACCAATCAATAATTCGCCAGAGGGTGATATCATACAGGCGAATGGGTCTATTGAATTACCGGCATAAAACAGGAGGAGAATCTGGAGCCGGTCCCGGTCGGGCGTAAGCTCTCAGAAACGATATGGCACAGCTCGAACCTCAGCCAATAAAGCTGCGCCGCCGGAGCGTATTTTACCGGCTGCTGGTAGGCATTCTGGGCTTCGGTTTGCTGGCGTTAAATATCAGCCAGGCTTCCGGATCAATCCAGCCTGTCGCTGCCGGGTTTGTTGCCTGCTTTGTCTACCTGCAGGTAAATTTTCCACTGTCATTAATCAAAACTGAATTCAACCTGACCCATGTGGTCGCACTGAGCGCAGGCCTGCTGTATGGCGGTCCAACCGCCGGGATTGGGGCTGTGGTGGGAATCCTGTTCGGGCAGATCATCCGCCCGGTCTGGCCGGGGCGGCTGGCACCAAATACGCGGCCCGGAGAGCGTGGACACCTGAACGCCTTCTTTCAGGCAGGATTACTTACCACCGCATTAGCAGCAGGTTGGGCCAGCTCCGGTTATCTTAACGGCGTCCCCGGTACGCCGTTCGTGCTGGATAATCCCCAACCCTGGGTACCCTTCATGGTGTTCGGGTTGGTGTTCATCCTGGTACATGGTTGTTTGTGGCTGGCAGACGCCTTGCTTCTGACGCCGGAAAGCGGGGATGATTTACGCACGGAATGGCGCAACCTGCTACTGGTCGAGCTGGCTGTCCTGCCTTTTACCTGGATCATCAGCCTGACCTACCCGGTTCTTGGCCTGGGCGCCCTGCTGATTGCCGGCACCCTGCCTCTACTCCTGGCGAGCCTGTTGTTCGCCATGCTGGATTCCAGAAAGGCGCTCCAGAACCACATCAATGAACTTTCCACGCTCAACCAGGTCAGCGAAGTTTTACGCTCCATCCTGAACCTGGAGGACTTGCTGAGCGCGATTTATGATCAGGTCCACAGCCTGTTGGGTGTCGAGAATTTTTATGTCGCCCTGTACGATGCCTATACCGGGAATATCTGGTATCCGCTGGCAGTGAAACGCGGCGAACGCCAGTCCTGGGCGCCGCGTCCGCTCACCGACCGGCTGACCGACCGGGTGATTTTCCACCTAAAACCGTTGATCTATCAGAATGGGACTTTGACCGAATCCGGAGTTATCGATCTGCCTCCCAGCCAGGAGACTCCGACCGCCTGGATTGGCGTGCCATTACAGCGCTCCGACCGGGTGATCGGCTGTCTGTGTATTTTCTCACTCGTCCCCAAAGCCGAATTTTCAACCGAAGTCCAGCGCCTGCTGGAAATTCTATCCGGGCAGATCAGTGTTGCCCTGGACAACGCTTTACTTTACGATCAATCCCAACGCCGCCTGGCTCAGCTCGAGAACCTGAACCGGCTCAGTAATTTGATCAGCGCCAGCCTGGATCCTGAGAATGTACTGGCGCAGGTCTGCCAATCGGTCAGCCTGGTAGGCGGTGGCGAGCGCAGCGCAGTCTTCCTGGTAGACCCCGATAAGGGATTGATCTGGATGGCCTATGCCCACGAGCTTTCGGATGAGTTTGTTCAGGCGAACCTTTCCTTTTCGCTCATCCAGGAGGGGCGCACCCGGTGCCTGACCACCGGTCGACCTGATGTCGCCAGCGATGTGCGGTATGCCGAGCTGGATGCCAGCTTCCGCGACACCCTGCTCAAAGAGAATATCCTGGCAATGGGCGATTTCCCCCTGATTACCCCTGAGGGGCAGATAGGATACCTCTCGGTGTACCACAGCCAGGTGCACAAATTCCGGCCTGAGGAATTGGAGCTGCTCCAGACCTTTGCCTCCGATGCTGCGATTGCGGTCTCGAATGCTCGCCTGTATGCCCGGACGGATATCGCCCTCACGCGGCGTGTCCGCCAGCTCTCTATCCTGGAAGCCGTCGGCCGCGAGCTGGCCGCCAACCTTCACTCCGAACAGCTCTTTGAAATCATCCTCAACTATGCCCTGGATTTTACCGGCTCGCGCTGGGGCAGCCTGGGATTATACGACCCGGAGCACGAGCTGATCCAGATCAAAGCCACCAGCGGTTACTCGCGCAGTTACCAAACCCAGCCGGTCCACCAGGGAATCAATGGGCGGGCAATTCTGAAAGATGAGATCCAGAATGTGGGGGATGTCCGCCTGGAAGTCGATTACCTGGATCTATCCGGAGGTCAGGCCCGGGCTCACCTGAGTATCCCGCTCACTTATGAAGGACGGGTGCTGGGTGTGCTGACTCTGGAAAAGCCCGATCTGCACGCCTACAGTCCCAGCGACGAGACCTTTGTAGCCCAGCTCGCGGTCCAGGCTGCGATTGCGGTGGTCAATGCCGAGCTTTACGCCGAGATCCAGCGCCGCCTGCGCGAGCAATCGACGCTCTACCAGGTCAGCAGCCGGCTGAGCGGCGACCGGGACCTGAGCAGTGTGCTGGGGACAGCCCAACGCGCGATCCAGGCTGCTCTGGAGCCGCTGGCCTCGGGGGCATACCTGTGGTCCGAAAACGAACAAAATTATCAGCTCCAGGCGGGACCCATCCTGGAGACCCGCCTGCAAACCGGAAGTCTGGTCGGTGGAAGCCAACGCCCCATCCGCCTGCCATTGACACTGAACGCCGAAGGTCTGGGCGAGCATTTCGCCCGGCTTGCTGGAAATGTGCCGGTCTACTTGCACCTCCAGGACGAGTTGCCGCAAATCCTGCAAAGCCAGGGGCAATCTGGAACCCAGGCCTTGCTGGTCCCCCTGGGCGTCCACGACCGGCGACTTGGCATTTTCTTGTTCTTCCTGGATGCTTCCCGGTCCATCTGCGATGACCAGGTCCAGCTTGCCAACGCGATTGCGACCCAGGCCGCAATTTCCTTACAGAATGCGCTGCTGTTCACCGATATCAGCCGGGTGCGTGACCGGCTGGCAGCAGTGCTGAACTCCGTGCGAGAAGGGATCCTGATGGTCGAAATGGACGGGCGCATCTCGCTGGTGAATGAATCGGTCCAGCGGATCACCAGCCTGCTGCCCGGAGAGCTGGAAGGGCGATCGCTGACCAGGCTGGGCGCCGAAGCCCTGGCTTATCTGGGCTACAGCCGCGCCGATGCATATCTCCTGACCAATACCAAAGGTCATATCCCCGAACCAGACGAACCCAAAGTGACCTACCGGGTCGGTGGGGCGCACAGCGATCGCTACCTGGAACGCCTGACCTTACCGGTGTGGGGCAGCAAACGCAGCTGCGAAGGCTGGATGATCGTGCTGCGGGATGTCACCGAAGAGCACCAGATCACCGAGACCCGCCAGCTGATTACCGAGACCCTGGTGCACGACCTGCGTTCGCCGCTCAGCGCGGTGGTCAGCGCCATCGATGTGATGGAAGATGGACTGACCAATGAGGCCCGGGCTGAGATCATGCCCCAGGCCCTGCAGGTGGCGCGGCGCGGCTCGATGCGGGTGCTGGGAATGATCGAATCCCTGCTGGATATTGCCCGATTGCAATCCGGCACCCTGGAGCTGACCCGCATTCCGGTGGATGTACAGGCGGTGATCGACTCGGTGGTGATCGAGTTCCTGCCCCAGGCTCAGGATTACGGGGTGGTCCTGCGCAGCGATGCGCCTCCCGGGCTGGTTGCCAGCGCCGATCTGACCAAGTTTACCCGCGTGATCACCAACCTGCTGGATAACGCTTTAAAATTCACTCCGCCCGGTGGCGCGGTCAGCTTTGGGGCGACCACCGATGATGGCATGGTTGAGATCAGGGTCAGTGACACCGGACCGGGCATCCCGGTTGAATTTCAGGAGAAGATCTTCGATCAGTTTGCCCAGGTACCCGGGCAGCGCGGCCGGCGGCGCGGCTCAGGTTTGGGGCTCACCTTCTGCCGGCTGGCGATCGAAGCCCACGGCGGGCGCATCTGGGTGGAAAGCCCGCCTGGGGGTGGCAGTGTATTTGTTTTCACCCTGCCGGCGATGAACCCGCAAACAGGCTGAATCGATCCAACTTCCCACGTGGTAAACTAGGCCGGTGAACCCAACCCCGCAATCGAATTCTGGTCTGCATTCTTTAACCGAGGGAGACGGCGATCCGGTCGTCCTGGTGCATGGAATGGCAGCCTCTAACCAGCACTGGCCCTCCATGCTGCATGATCTGGCACAGGCCGGTTTTCGCGGTTACGCCCCCGACCTGCCAGGGCATGGCGCCAGTCCCAAGCCAGACGAGCCCTCCCAATACTCCGCCCAGGCGGTGTTCGGTGCGTTTGAACGCTGGATGGTAACGCTCGGCTCAGCCGGACCGGTGCGTCTGGTGGGGCATTCCCTGGGCGGTTTTATGAGCCTGCTTTACACCCACCGCCACCCCCAGCGCGTCGCCAGCCTGGTATTGATCGATCCTTACATCAGCCAGGGCCAGCTGCCGCCTGTTTTACGCCTGATCAACCGGCGCCCTGGTGTGGCAGCCCGTGCCTACCGGAAAATTCCACCAAAACTGGTGCACCTGATCTTTGACCTGGATTTGACCATTACCGACCATTTTCCCGGCCCGATTCGTGAGACCATCGCCATGAGATCG
>JAJZSS010000057.1 GCA_021849525.1 Chloroflexota bacterium | reverse complement strand
TATTTCGTGCTGAGGTTTATCACCCCGGTGCTGGTGGGGATGATTTTGCTCAGCGGGCTGGGTGTATTTTAATCCCTGAGTAAAACTAAAAAGTTCTTCCAGCAGAGGCTGCCCGCATCCCAGGGGCAGCCTCTTTTTTGAATCATGATGGGCCGTTTACCCGGGCAATTTAGGGTAATCTGCTCAAAGGACATTCAACCCGATTAATCTTCGGTTACAATCACAATAGACCGCCTATCCTGCGGGGAGAAGTGCACATGACGATCCAGACCAACCCGCCTGTATCTGAACCGCCCACCCAGGCAGCCCGCTCCTGGCTGATCAGCCTGGTGGGTTTCTTGCTGGTGGCTGAAGCGATCTATTTAATTACCCTGTTTCCTGCGCTGATCCTGCTCAGGCTGTGGGAGCTTCCCGATCTTTCGCCCAACCAGCTCCTGCCTCTCCAACAAACCATCGAAACCTTCCGCCTGCAGTTCGTCACCCAGCCGGAGCCAGCTTTCCTGGCAACCTGGGCCACCGGCGAATTGATGCTGTCTCCCGGGCAGGCCCCCGCGGTAATCTACCCGATCCTGGGGGTGATCTTACTGCCGGTGAGCATCTTCTTCCTGCGCGGCAAACGCTATGGCTGGACGCTGGCAGTGCTGATTCAGGGCACCAGCCTGGCGCTTGCGCTGGCAACCTATTTTCGCTACCAGCCAAACTATACCTCTCTCCTGCTTTTCATCTGCGCTTCGCTGGCGTTTGCCTTGAACTTTCATGGAGTCAAGACAGCTTACTTCCCACCCGAGGCGTTGAGCACGGCCCCCGACCCCATGATGGAGACCTGAAGGATGCTGCCTGATAGACAATTGGAGCTGCTCCGCCAGTATGAGCCGGTGATCCGCTACACCCACGGTGAATCCTTCTTCCCGATGGATGTAGGCAGCTATGTGGGCGATGCCAGCCTGTGGGTCCAGGTACCGGGGCAACCGCCAGTTCAGCTTGCCAGCCAGGGCCAGCTGGACCTTGAAAAGCTCGCCCAGATGCCGGTTACTGGTCCCTCCGAAATCCAGTATTTAAAATTCATCGAACCGCTTGAACTGCGCGAGATGATTGCCTACACACAGGAACAGATCAAACAGCGCAAATTATCCAAACGGTTTGACGCGGGTCTCGGCCGGCTGGCGCGGGTGGGCTTTATTTCGCGCGTCCTGGACCTGCTGTTCTCGCTCACCCTGGTACTGCGCGGCCGGGTGCGGGGTGATACCAGCGCGGCAGCCGCCCGGGAATACGAGCGGGTTTCGAATACCCAACCGCATCCAATTTATTATGGCCGGGTGATCCACCAGGACGGCTGGATCGTCTTACAGTATTGGTTCTTTTACGCCTTCAACAACTGGCGGTCTGGCTTCTTTGGCGTCAACGATCACGAAGCCGACTGGGAAATGATCCACATTTACCTTTACGAAAGCAAAGACGGCAAGCTTAAGCCCGAATGGGTGGCTTACGCCCTCCATGAAGAATCCGGAGATAGCATTCGCCGCCATTGGGAAGACCCGGATCTGGAAAAGGCAGGTGATCACCCGGTGATCTACGCCGGTGCCGGCTCGCATGCCAGCTATTTCAGCCCCGGCGAGCACCTGGCTGAGCTGGAAGTACCGGTTTTCGCCCCGGTTTCACGCCTCCTACGCCAGCTGGCGGCCTGGTGGAATCGCTTTAGTGCCCAGAAAAATACCTCCCCCAACCCCCTGCAGCTGCAGGAGGTCTTCGCGCTGCGCGTCCCATTCATCGATTATGCCCGCGGCGACGGCGTGGCGATTGGCCCCGGGCAGCAAATTGGCTGGGGCGAACCGGTGCTGCTCGATCCGATCCCTGGTTGGGTGCAATCCTATCGCGGTCTGTGGGGCTTATATACCCAGGATCCTTTTTCGGGAGAAAACGCACCTGCCGGACCGATGTACAACCGGGATGGCAGCGTGCGGCGCGCCTGGCACGATCCAACCGGCTGGGCGGGGATGGATAAAATCCCTCCGCCGTCACTGGTCCTCGAGCATCTGGTCCACCGCAAGGCCGCGCTGGCTGAAACAACCGGCGAGCTGGCCGAGCTGGCAGACATCCGCAGCCAGGAGCTGGCGGGCTTAAGCATCGAAGTCACTGCCCTCAGCCGCCAACCGCACCTGAAACAGCTGTGGATCGACCAGCGCCGGCGGCTCCAAAAGGACTCTCAGGCTTTAGGCGACCTGCGGGCGCAGCTCTCCCAGCAGCGCAGCGAGCTGGAAGCCTTGCAAAGCCTGGAGGATCAGCTCCGTTCGGGGAGCAAGCCCCTCACGCCCTATCCGCGCGTGCGGCCCGCGCGGGAGCCAGAAATGCGCATTAACCGTTTGGTCGAGCTGTGGAGCGCAGTGAGCATTGGTATATTGATGATCGGCTTCGTGGCGCTGATGATCTTCTATCGCCAGCACTTCATTGCCGGGCTGGTGGTCTTGATCTCGATGTTTATCTTCCTGGAATCGGGGTTTCGCCGCCAGCTGCCTCAGCTCATTAACAGCCTGACCATCGGGCTGGCGGTGGTGGCCATGCTGGTCTTGATCTGGAAGTTCTTCTGGTACCTGGCAGTAGCCGCGGTACTGGCTGCCGGAGGCTACATCATCTGGGAGAATTTACGCGAGCTGTATGCCGCCCGCCAGCGTTAAGCGCGGCGGCGTTTGCGCAGCCCCAGGATCAACCCCAGGGCAGCCAGGATCGATAACCCGCCGACATAGAAAAACATATCCCGCCAGAAGCGCTCGGGGTACATCCGGATCAGGGTATCGCTGTAGTAGAACGTCCAGGTGCCAGGATCGAAGAACGCTTCGTGGAATGCCACAAAAATCACCCCAAAACTGAGCACCACAAACAGAATCACGCCGGCAAATAAGAAGATGGTCAGCCAGCCGCCCCGCACCAGGGCGGCTTTAAACCCATCCAGCCAGCCTCCCCGCCAGGCCCACAGCCCCAACAGCAGCATAGCCACGGCAGCAACCAGCAGGACTTTAATCGCAGCCTGGACGAGAATTTTCACATCCACCATATGGCCCAGCTCACGCTCATTGAAGACCGGAGTGCCGTCATCAAAGCGCAGATCGCCCAGATATTCGATGCCGGCATCGTTCACCAGGTAAGTGACGGCATAGTACCCCCAGTGCAAGCGATCTTCCCGGGTGAACCCATACGAATCATCCGGGAAACCTGGGGTATTGTATTCAAAGCTCAGCAAAGCCGGGTTGATCAGCAGGCGGACAACTGCCAGTATGATGATCACCGGGGTAAGCAAGGCAACCAGCCAGCTGGCAGACCGCATCCAGAATGAATCGCTCATTTTAACCTCTCCATATCACCTAGCAACACAAATTTCAATACCATACTGTTGGTCATTAATTCGATCGGGGCCCAGTCATCGGTATAGACAGTCTCGCTCTGCGGCGTGGGCTGCAGGTTCGTCACCAGTTTGGTCAGGGCCTGGATCAGCAGGGGATGGACATCGCCGCGCGTATACAGGTACAGCACATTCTGATACAGGTCATCCACTCGGGTTGGCTGGCGGGTGGCGTAGAGAATAGAATTAAAAGTACCGGGCAGGTCCATCACATGCACCGTGGGAAAGACTGCCTGGATCGTCCCGACCAGGGCGTCGATCAGTCGGCGGTCATCCGGGGCGCGCCCGACGTTGACCACCATCACACCGTCGTCATCTAAATGATCGTAGACGGATTGGAAAAACTCGCGCGTAGTCAGGTGCCAGGGAATATACGGCGGGCGGTAGGCATCCACACCGATCAGGGTATAATGGCGCCCGCTGTGCTCCAGCCCCCAGCGCCCATCCTCGGCGATTGCATTCAGGTTGGGCATATTCATATCAAAATATTCCTGCCCTACTGCAATGATCTCCGGATCAATCTCATAGCCATCGATGGGGATCGGGCCAAAGACTGCTGTAGCCTGGCGGGCGCTGGTACCGGCTGCCAGGCCGATGATCGCCATACTTTTCACATCTTCGGGATCGTTGATCTGCGGGCTGAAAAAAGGCCCAGCCAGGAACTGCTCCCAGGGGCCATCATAGGTTAACTCGGTGGGATGCCAGGCCGAATGGATCCCCTGACCTTCGTTCAGGCGCAGGTAGCGATAGCCATCGACCTCGAGCACCTGGATATAGTTGTAAGAGGATTCGGTCTCAAAAATCTGCCCGGTTGTATTCTTGATCGGCGCGCCGGCCAGGAATACGCCCACGCCAATGAGAACCAGCGGCATCCAGGCCAGGCGCAAGACACTGCGCCAGCCAGTAGACAGCCACAAACCGCCGAAAGCCACCAGCAGCAAAAACAGGCTGAAAGCCAGGAAAGTATAGGCTGTGCCAATGATGGGGATCAAAAGCAGCTCGGGCAGGAACGTCCCGATGAACGAACCCAGGGTAGAAATGGCGTAGATGCGCCCGGAAACCATCCCGGCTTTTTGGGGGTCGCTGATTGCCAGCCGGATGGCAAACGGCGACATGGTTCCGAGTAACGTGATCGGCACCAGGAACAGAATCAACATGGCGACAAAGGAACCGACCAGAACGGCAATCTGGAGCTGATCGAAGGCATTGGCAGCCATGCGCAGCACCGGGCGAGCAACTGCCGGGATCAGACCGGCGCTAAACGCGCCCCAGGCCATCACGGTATACATTGTTTGGGGGTAGGGGGAGCGATCTGCCCAGCGCCCGCCGACGAAATACCCCACCGTCAGGTAGATCAGGATCAGGCCAATAATGCTGGCCCATACCAGGTTGCTGGTGCCAAAGGAGCTGCCCAGCAAGCGGGAGGCTGCCAGCTCGAGGGCCAGGACGGTCATGCCCGACGCGAACACGGCGAAGTAAAGGTATCGGTTCATCGATGATTGCCTGTACATATGGATTGGAGATTGGGATGGATTATAATTCATAAAATCTACAGGCCACACCCCTGGTCTTAAACCTCAACCCAACATGGATGGAAGTGTATGATCCCACCAGAATTCAGCGGCGCCAAAATCCGCCAGACCTTTATCGATTTTTTTGCAGAACATCGCCACACCTTTGTACCCTCCTCGTCGCTGGTTCCGGGCGGCGATCAGACCCTGCTGTTCACCAATGCCGGGATGGTGCAGTTTAAAGATATCTTCCTGGGAACGGACCGGCGCGATTACACGCGGGCAACCAACTCGCAGAAATGCATGCGCGTGGCGGGCAAGCACAATGACCTGGAGGATGTAGGCCGCGACGACACCCACCATACCTTCTTCGAAATGCTGGGCAACTGGTCGTTTGGGGATTATTACAAGAAAGAAGCCATCACCTGGGCCTGGCAGCTGCTGACGGAAGTCTGGAAACTGCCCCGCGAGACTCTGTATGCTACCTGCTTCGAGGATGAAAAAGGCCAGATCGAGCGCGATGACGAAGCCGCCTATTGGTGGCGGCAGCAGACGGGTATCCTGCCCGAGCACATCCTGTTCTTCGGGCGCAAAGACAATTTCTGGGAGATGGCGGATACGGGACCCTGCGGACCCTGCTCCGAGATCCATATCGACCGCGGACCAGAATTCTGCAACAAGCAGCAGGTTCCCGGGCATGTCTGCCAGGTCAATGGGGACTGCACCCGCTTCCTGGAGCTGTGGAACCTGGTATTCATCCAGTATAACCGCACCGGACCGAACACCCTCGAGCCGCTGCCCGCCCGCCACGTGGATACGGGCATGGGCTTCGAGAGGATCGTCTCTGTACTGCAGGGCGTGGACTCGAATTACAAGACCGACCTCCTGGCTCCCCTGCTGGACGTGGTCCAGGAGCTCAGCGGGCAAAGTGATGCTCAGCGGGATGCCGATACCACTCCCTACCGGGTGATCGCCGACCATGCCAGGGCCTGCACTTTCCTGATCGCCGATGGCGTGGTGCCGGGCAACACCGGGCGCAATTATGTCTGCCGGATGATTATCCGCCGGGCCGCGCGCTTTGGCGGAAAGCTTGGCCTGCACGAGCCATTCCTGGCGCGAGTCGCCGAGCAAGTCATCGCCCTGTATGGCGATTTCTATCCCGAGCTGGTCCGCAACCGCAAAACCATCCTGACGAACCTGACCCAGGAAGAACAGCGCTTCCAGCGAACGGTAGAAGGTGGGATGGCGAAGCTGGAAACCTTGTTGGGACGCCTGAGAGGCGCCGGACAGGCGACTTTACCCGGTGACCAGGCTTTCGAGCTGTATGCGACCTACGGGCTGCCGCTGGAATTAACCCGGGATGTGGCCGGCGAGCAGGATCTGGCCGTGGACGAAGAAGGCTTTCGGGTGGCCATGGACGCCCACCGCCTGGCTTCGGGGGCCGGCGAGACTTTCGGCGAGATGGGCGGCGAAGATGCCCCCTTCTACCGGGGTCTGTTGATCGAATTACAAAAAGGCGGTAAGCTGAGCGACGAAGGCGTGGCCTATAATCCGTACCAGTGGCTGGAGGTCGAAGGCGAGGTTCTGGCAATTATCAGCCAGGGCAGCGCGGTGGCGCAGGCTGAGACGGGCGATAAAGTCGAGATTCTGCTGCCGGAGACTGGATTTTACGTGGCTTCAGGTGGGCAGGTTGCCGATACCGGGATGGTTGTTGCGGCGGGTGAACCGCGCTGGGAAATCCGGGTGGACGATGTGCGCAAACCGGCTGCAGGGGTGATTGTGCACGCCGGCGAAGTCATCAGCGGCACCCCCCGCCGCGGCGATCTTGCCATCGCCCGGGTCGATGCGGCGCGGCGCAAAGATATCATGCGCAATCACACCGCCACCCATCTCCTGCACCACGAGCTGCACGCTGTGCTGGGCGAGCATGCCCGCCAGGCCGGCTCGCTGGTTGCTCCAGACCGGCTGCGCTTCGATTTCACCCATCCTCAGGCGCTGACGGCCGAACAGCTGGCCGCCATCGAAGCCGGGGTTAATCAGGAGATCCTGGGCAATTACGCTCTGCAAATCGCTTATAAACCCCTCCAGACGGCGATTGCTGAAGGGGCGATGGCGCTCTTCGGCGAGAAGTACGGTGAAGTGGTGCGCAATATCACCATCGGCGAGCCGGAAGTGTTCTCGAATGAGCTGTGCGGCGGCACGCATGTCGACGACACGGGCGATATCGGCCTGTTTCTGATCACCAGCGAGGGCAGCGCGGCTGCCGGCATCCGGCGGATCGAAGCTGTGACCGGGCGCGGCGCCTATGAATTAGTCCAGCGCCGGTTTCGGGCACTGCAAACTGCATCCGATCTGCTGGCGACCACACCCGGACAGATCATGGAGAAAGTCCAGAGCCTGCTGGAGGACCAGCATAACACCCGCAAGCAAATCGCTGCCCTGCGCCAGAAAGTGGCCGCCGCAGAATTCCTGGAACGCCTGGCAAATACCCAAACCGTCGATGGCGTGACTCTGCTCACTGCCACCCTCGAAGACGCCGACGCCGATACCATGCGCCAGATGGTGGATCGCTTCCGCCAGCGCTACCCGAGCGGCAGCGCGGTGGTGCTGGCCTCGGTGCAGGATGGGCGGCCCAACCTGATCGCGGCGCTGAGCGATGACCTGGTGCCGCGCGGCCTGCACGCCGGCGAGCTGGTCAAATTCGTGGCCAAGCCCCTGGGCGGCGGTGGCGGCGGGCGCCCCACCATGGCCCAGGCGGGCGGTAAAGATGCCAGCAACCTGGACCAGGTGCTGGCGGCTGTACCAGACTGGCTGAAAGAACACCTGCGTTAAACAATGCGTCTGCGCCTGCCCGCTCTCCCGGCCTGGTCATTTCCCCTGATCCTGCTTTTCTTT
>JAJZSS010000056.1 GCA_021849525.1 Chloroflexota bacterium | reverse complement strand
GAATTTATTCGCCGGATTCAAGGTATCATCAGCCAGGCCGGCGACAAGGCAGTGGAACCGGTGCTGAAAGCTGCCAGCCTGACAGGACGCCTGAAGGCGCTGAGCAGCCGGGTGACCTGGCGGGCTGACAATCATTCGAAGGTGAGGTGAACTTCAATGTCCAAGACGAAAAAAGCAATCACCCCGATCGACAATACTGATTCAAAGATCCTCATCATTGGGGCAGTTGTTGGAGCCATGGTCGGCGTGGGAGCGGCTTATCTGATCGCCAACCGGGTTGAAGAAACCGGCCAGCCGGTGAAGGTGTCTTCTGGCGAAGGAATTAAGTTGGGTTTACTGGTGCTGGGGATGCTGCGCCAGATCGCAAGTATGTGAGCCGGAATATTCCTCCCAGAATTTAATTACTGTTGTTCAGATGACTGAGTTAAGTGAATTAATATGCGTGCCCTGCCGGGGGGATTCACCGAGGGTTACACCGGATGAGCAAAAGGTTTTGCTGCAACAAATTCCGGAGTGGACGATTGTGGATGCGGATGGGATCTCACACCTGGAGCGGACCTTCCGGTTTAAGAATTTTGCCCAGGCGCTGGCATTTACCAATCGGGTGGGCGAGCTGGCAGAATCCGAAGGGCACCATCCGCAGCTGCTCACAGAGTGGGGGAAAGTAAAAGTAAGCTGGTGGACGCATATCATTCGCGGTCTGCACCAGAATGATTTCATCATGGCTGCTAAAACCGACCTCCTGGTTATTGAACCGGGCAATCGTTAATTCCCTCTTGTTCCTATCTGCTGAAAAATTCCACCGAAGTGGGATTTTTAATTAATGTTTGTTGACTTCGGGTTAAAAAAAGGGTATATTATGAACGAACGTTCGTTCACATTATGGAAGGAAGGAATATGTCCGAAATAAAACCCAACCGGGGCGAAAGCACCCGCCAGGAAATCATCAATGCCGCCCACGATCTCTTTACACAACAAGGATTTCATGGCACCTCGATGCGCCAGATCGCCAAACAGGCCGGGATGGCCCTGGGAAGCCTGTATAACCACTTCCCCAGCAAAGAGGCAGTTTTCGAGGGTGTCTTCATCGCATATCATCCCTACCGGTCAGTGTTGCCGGCGATGCTGGAAGTGAAGGGTGATACAGCTGAAACCCGCGTCCGCCAGGCATTTGACCTGATGCTGCAAGCGCTCAAAGCCAGCCCTGAATTTTTCAATCTGATGTTTATTGAGATCGTCGAGTTCAAATCCGCCCATTTGAACGAGCTATTTATGCGGGCATTTCCGTTGGGCTTGCAGGTTGCCGGGTATATCTTCGACGATCCCGACCGGCTGCGACCGGAGTTATCTCTGCCAATTGTGATGCGTTCGTTTCTGGGGTTGTTTTTCGGCTATTACCTGTCTGAGATCGCATTTGGGCCACAGGCGCCGGCAGTGTTTACAGACCACGCTGCGGAGCAAATGGTCAATATTTTTTTACGTGGGATTCTGGTGGAGTGATCGGCCTAAAGGGGATCGCCCGCTTCAGGTGATTGAGCGGATGGAGAGAGCAGATGCTCAATATTCGTTTGGTTTCGCTAGTACGTAAAGAGTTTATCCAGATCTGGCGCGACCCGCGCACCCTGGTTTTGATTCTGGTTATCCCGGTGATGCAGCTCTTCTTGCTGGGGTATGCCGCCACCAATGATGTACGGAATATGCCGCTGGCGGTGCTGGACCAGGACCGCAGCCCGCAAGCGCGCCAGCTGCTGGACGCTTACCGGGCGGCGGATTACTTCCGGATCGCCTACGATGTGGACCGGGAGGCCGATTTACGGACGCTCATGGATCAGGGTAAGGCCCGGGCAGGATTGATCATCCCTCCCGGCTATGGGCGGCAGATCAGCGAAGGTGGACCAGCCCAGGTGGCGTTCATATTGGATGGCAGCGATCCAACCGTAGCGGCGACGTCGCTCTCAGCGGCGCAGCTAATCGGACAATCTCTGGCTACGGGGGTGATGGCGGAGACCCTGGCGCGGCGAGGCCAGCCGGGCAGCCTGCAGCTGCCACTGGATGTACGCACCCAGGTATGGTACAACCCCGACCTGATCAGCGCCCATTTCATGATCCCGGGGGTGATCGGAATGATCCTGTTCGCGATCACTTCGATCCTGACCGCCACAGCCATTGTGCGCGAGCGCGAGCGCGGCACCATCGAACAGCTGATCGTCACTCCCATTCGCTCGTGGGAGCTGATCGTGGGGAAGCTCCTGCCCTATATCATCCTGGCGCTGCTCAATACCCTGGAAGTGATCGCCATTGGGGCGTGGTGGTTCAAGGTGCCTGTGCGCGGCGACCTGGGGATGATCATCTTGCTTTCGGGTTTGTTTGCGGCTACCGGGCTGGGGATTGGCCTGCTGGCGTCCACATTTGCCAACACCCAGCAGGAGGCCATGCTGACAGTGTGGATGACCTTGCTGCCCAGCATTTTTCTATCGGGGTTTTTCTTTCCCCTGGAGGCGATGCCGCCGGTACTGCAGTGGCTCTCTTACTTGATGCCGCTGCGCTATTACCTGGTAATTATTCGCGCCCTGCTCTTGAAGGGCGTCAGCGTGGCAGCCCTGCAGCAAGAAATCATTGCCCTGGCTGTCTTTGGGGCAGGGATCATGTTGATCGCGGCGCTGCGCTTTCACAAGCGACTGGATTGAGATGGGATATTTACTGCCTGATCTGTCATAGGAGGCTGGCATGCACAACAAGATGCGAAGGATCATTCCAATTCTATTGATCGCCGGTCTGGGCGCATTCGCCTGGTGGTATTTCACCCAGCCAGGCGCGACAGCCAGCGGGAAAACGTTACAGGCTTCTGGCTCGATCGAGGCGACGCAGATTACCATCTCGCCGGAGCTGAGTGGAAAAATAGAAGCAGTACTGGTCGGAGAAGGACAGAAGGTTCAGGCCGGAGAGCTGCTGGTACGCTTTGATCCAGCGTTGTTGAGCGCCCAGCTCCAGCAGGCTCAGGCTGCACTGGAGACTGCCCGGGCCAGCCATGCCCTGGTTGCCGCCGGCCTAACCAGTGAGCAGCGCCAGCTGGCGATTGCCCAGGCGGAGGGAGAGCTGCTGCAGGCCCAGCAGGCTCTGGATACGCTCAAGGAAAACGCCAGCCTGGCGACAGCCCAGGCCCTGCAGGCGGTGGCAGCCGCCGACAAAGCCCTGGACCAGGCCGGCGACCGGCTGGATGTGATCTCCGGCGTGGCAGACCAGGCAGATATTGACGCCGCTCATGCCACCGTGGTCATGGCGCAGGACAAGCTGGAACAGGCCCAGGAAGATTTCAAGCCGTATGAAAAGAAGGCAGAAGACAACCTGACCCGGGCAGCCTTCCAGGCCAGGCTGGCGAATGCCCAGATTGCATATGACAATGCGGTTACGCGCTACAACAACGTGAATGGTAAGGCCAATCGCTATGAGCTGGCGGTCGCAGATGCGACGAAAATTTTGGCTGTCGAGCAGCTGGCGGAAGCCCAACGCGCATACGAGAAGGTGAAAGACGGGCCAAACCCGGATCGACTGGCGCTGGCAGAGGCGCGCCTGGCGACGGCACAGGCAGCGTTGGAGGCCGCGCGCGCCGAGACAGGCCCGGAAGCCCTGGCAGTGGCGCAGGCTCAGGTGCAGGCTGCCCAGGCTGCGGTTGATGTGCTCCAGACCCAGATGGAAAAATTGAGCATCTTTGCACCCCAGGCCGGAGTGATCCTGACCCGCTCCGCGCAGCCCGGCGAGAATGTGCTGCCAGGGGCGCCGCTGCTGACCCTGGCGGATCTCGATCAGCTGACGATTACGGTTTATCTGCCGGAAGATCGCTACGGGCAGCTGGTCTTAGAAGAGACAGCGAGGTTGAGGGTGGATTCTTTCCCCGGTGAAGACTTTCAGGCGATTGTGGTGCAGATCGCCGACCAGGCGGAATTTACGCCGCGCAATGTGCAAACGCCTGAGGGGCGCAGCACCATGGTTTTCGCAGTCAAACTGGGCGTGGATAACCCCGAAGGAAAACTGAAACCGGGTATGCCGGCAGACGTTGAATTTGGTCAGTAGACGAATCGGGCGGCAGAGATGATCCGGGTAGAGGGCTTATCCAAAACATTCGGCAGCCTGGAGGCGGTGCGAGACCTACACCTGTCTGTTCCGGAAGGCCAGATCTACGGGCTGGTGGGGCCGGATGGGGCGGGTAAAACCACCACCCTGCGGCTGCTGTGTGGGGCACTGCGCCCGGACCCGGCGGGAAAATCCGGGACCCGGATCGAGATCGGGGGTTACGATCTGCTGAGTGAGCTGGAAAACGCCCGGGCGCAGATTGGTTACCTCCCGCAGCGATTTTCACTCTATGAAGAATTAACCGTCCTGGAAAATATCGGTTTCTTTGCCGAGATGCGCGGCATCCCGGCAGCCGAATGGCGGCCGCGCTGCATGGCGATCCTCGAGTTCGTGGGATTGGTGGAATTTACGAACCGCAGAGCCGGACAGCTCTCGGGCGGGATGAAGCAGAAGCTGGGATTGGCGGCCGCGCTGGTGCACCGGCCAAAAGTGCTGCTGCTGGACGAGCCAACCACTGGCGTCGATCCGGTCACCCGGCAGGACTTCTGGCAATTGATTATCCAGATGGTAGCGGAATCCAGGCAGAATGGCGGTAGTGCAAGCGTCCTGGTCACCACACCTTACATGGATGAGGCAGCCCGCTGCCAGAAGGTGGGGTTCATGCGCCTGGGAAAGCTGCTGGTGGAGGGCAGCCCGCAGGAGCTGCGCCAGCAGTTGGAGGGCCGCATTCTGGAGCTGACCGGCGAGCCACTCGAGGGGCTGCGCCGGATTGCGGGGCAAATTGCCGGGGTGGAATCGGTGCAGCGCTTTGGCGAGCGGCTGCATTTACGCATCCAGGCAGGCCAGCAGGAGGCAGTCAGCGAGGAGCTATCGACGAGAGTTCCTGCAGAAGGCGGCGTGCTTTACAGCCTGGACCGTGCAGCCCCGCAGCTGGAGGATGTATTCATGAGCCTGGCGGAGAGTGAGGATGAATAATGGCGGGGGAAAACCCGGCGATGTGATCCTGACCCAGGGTCTCACCCGGCTGTTCGGTGATTTTGTCGCGGTGGACCGGCTGAGCTTCAGGGTGCAGGCCGGGGAAGTAGTGGGCTATCTGGGACCTAATGGATCGGGCAAAACGACAACCATCCGGATGCTGTTGGGCTTGCTCCGCCCGAGCGCCGGGCAGGGGCAGGTACTGGGCTTCGATATCGTGCGCCAATCCGAGCTCATCCGCCAGCGGGTGGGATATATGTCCCAGAAATTTGCGCTGTATCACGATCTGACAGTACGGGAGAACCTGCAGTTCTATGCGGGTGTGTATGGGGTGGCGGACCGGCAGCGGATCGAGTCCGTATTGGAGCTGGTGGGGCTGCGCGAGCAGGCCAACTTGATGGCGAGCGAGCTGTCGGTTGGCTGGCGGCAGCGCCTGGCTCTGGGCACTGCCGTGGTCCACCAACCGCAGCTTTTATTCCTGGATGAGCCGACCAGTGGGGTCGATCCGCTGGCGCGGCGGGCATTTTGGGATTTGATCTATGAGCTGGTGGCAGGTGGGGTGACCGCACTGGTAACCACCCATTATATGGATGAGGCCGAGTATTGCGGGCGGGTAGGGATCATGAACCGGGGGCGATTGCTGGCGTATGATACACCGGCTGAATTAAAAAGGTCTGTGTTGGAAGGGCCTGCCTGGGATCTGACTGTGGAACCGATAATGGATGGGCTGCATTTGCTGGAGCAGTCTGGTCTGGGATTGCGTATCTCCCTGGCAGGCGACCATCTACGGGTCATCAGCCCTGGCGAGGTCACTGAGCAGCAGCTTTCCGATTTAATTGCTAACAGCACCCTGCAGCTTATCCGGCTGGAGCGTGTTGCCCCATCCCTCGAAGACGTATTCCTGACGCTGGCTGAGAAACAGTGAATTACGGCGCAATGCGCTATAATTCCCGGCATGGATCGCGTCGTCCCCCGTTTCATATTCGCTGGCCGCCTCACGCGTGACTATATCCTGATGCCTTCCGGTGAAACGCGCATCGATGTGCCCGGTGGGAATGTATTGTATGCGGCGGTCGGACTGGCCGTTTGGGACCCGGACCCATGCCCGGGAATTGTGGCCCGGGTGGGGGAGGATTATCCGCGGGAATGGTTAAACCAGTTCGATCGCTGGGGCCTGGATACGCGCGGGGTGCGGATACTGCCGGAAGCTGTGGATGTGCGCCGGTTCTGCGCCTATCCTGATTTAAGCCATCCCACCTTTGACGATCCGGTGGCGCAGTTTGCCCGGCTTGAGCTGTCTTTTCCCAAAGCGCTGCTCGGCTATCGCAACCCATACAACCATCTGGACAGCCGCACCCAATTACAGCCGGTGTCGTTGCGCCAGGTCGATTTTCCAGCAGATTTCCTGGATGGTACGGCGGCTCACCTGTGCCCACTCGACCTGCTCACGCACAGCGTTGTTCCAGCTGTACTGCGCCAGGCGGAAATAACCACCGTCACGCTCGATCCTTCGCCAGGATATATGAATCCCATTTACTTTGACGATATCCCGGCCCTGCTCAGCGGCCTGACCGCCTTCTTGCCTTCCGAAGAAGACCTGCGCAATCTATTCCAGGGGAGAAGCAGTAATCTGTGGGAGATGGCTGAAGCTCTGGCAGTCCATGGCTGCGAGATGATCGTGATCAAACGGGGTGAAAACGGGCAATATCTGTATGACGCCGCTACCCGGAGCTGCTGGGAAATCCCGCCCTATCCAGCCCGCATGGTCGACCCAACCGGGGTTGGGGATGCGCTGTGTGGTGGATTTCTGGCGGGTTATCGCCGCAGCTACGATCCCCTTGAGGCGGTCTTACACGGGAACATATCGGCTTCTCTGGTGATGGAGGGCAGTACACCGAATTATGCTTTGGATGGGCTGCCCGGACTGGCGGAAGCGCGCCTGCAAGCCCTGCGCCAGTCGGTGAGGAAACTATGAGCCTGCTGATCCGCGACCTGTCCGAACGAGTCCTGCACGAAGCCATGGCTATCCAGCAGATCCCGGCGCCGACCCATGCCGAGATGGCACGCGCCCGCTACGTGTTCCAGCGCTTTGTCGAGGACGGATTGGCGGATGTGCAGATGGACTCGCTGGGGAATGTGTATGGTTGTCTGCCGGGAAGCGGGGCTGCCTCCCCGCTTGTGATCAGCGCCCACCTGGATACGGTATTCCCGGAGGGTACAGACCTGACTTTACGCCAGGAGCAGGATCGTCTGTATGGTCCAGGGATCGGTGACAATTCGATTGGGATTGGCGGGTTGTTTGGGCTGGTGTGGGAATTGCGCGCCAGGCATGCCAGAGCGAACGCCACGACCCGCCTGCCGGGAGATGTCTGGTTGGTAGCCAATGTGTGCGAAGAAGGCCTGGGTAACCTGGCTGGGATGCGGGCGGTGGTGGAGCGGTTTGGCGCACAGGTGACAGCTTACCTGGTGCTGGAGGGGATGTCGTTGGGGCAGATCTACCACCGCGGCCTGGGCGTGAAGCGTTATCGCATCGGTGTGCAAACTGCCGGCGGGCATTCCTGGGTGGATTACGGGCAGCCTTCGGCGGTGAACGAGCTGAGCCAGCTCGTCTGCGAGCTGACCCGCCTGCCCCTGCCCGCCCGGCCGCGCACCACGTTGAATGTGGGGGTGATCAGCGGCGGAACGACGGTCAACACCATTGCGGCGCGGGCAAAAATGGAGCTGGACCTGCGCTCTGAAGACCCGACGACCCTGCAAGACCTGGCACGACAGGTCGAAGCCCTGATCCAGCGCGCAGATCGGA
>JAJZSS010000055.1 GCA_021849525.1 Chloroflexota bacterium | reverse complement strand
CCAGCGAGGAGATCAAGAAGCTGATGGGCCTGCAGCCCAAGCAGGCACATATCCTGCGGGATGGGCAGGAGCTGGAAGTCGCCGTGGATGAAGTGTTGGTCGGCGATATCGTCCTGGTGCGCCCCGGCGAGAAGATCCCCGTAGATGGGGTGGTGACCGAAGGCCGCTCGACCGTGGACGAGGCCATGCTCACCGGCGAATCGCTGCCGGTGGAGAAAGGCCCCGGCGCGGGGGTGATCGGCGGCACGCTTAACAAGCTGGGCTTGCTGCGCTTCGAGGCTACCAAGGTCGGGCGCGAGACTGCCCTGGCGCAGATCATCAAGCTGGTGGAGGATGCCCAGGGCTCCAAAGCCCCCATCCAGAAGCTGGCCGACCGCGTCTCGGCAATCTTCGTCCCGGCGGTGATCACCATCGCCACGCTTACTTTTCTGGCCTGGATGTTCTTGATCCCCCTGCCGGCGAATGCCGAGACGGGCCTGTTTACCCGCGCCCTGATCAACATGGTCGCCGTGCTGGTGATTGCCTGCCCCTGCGCATTGGGATTAGCCACTCCGACTGCGGTCATGGTGGGCACCGGGCGGGCCGCCGAGCTGGGCGTGCTGTTCAAATCTGGCGAAGCACTGGAGCGCCTGGGCAGCGTGACCACCGTGGTACTGGATAAGACCGGCACCATCACCCGCGGCCAGCCGGCGGTGACCGATATCGTCCTGGCGCAGCAGCCGGTGCAGGTGCAGGTATCGGCGGGAATGGCGGTAGGCCCCGATGGCCGCGAGATCGATCCGGATGGCGGTTCATACAATCAACTTACCGAGAATGAATTGCTGAGGCTGTCTGCCTCAGTCGAAAAAGGCTCCGAGCACCCACTCGGGGAAGCCTTATTGGCCGAAGCCGGCGAGCGCGGCCTGGCGCTGTCTGATCCGCAGGGCTTTGCTGCCGAAGTGGGTCATGGCGTACGGGCCGAGGTGGACGGGCGAGAGGTCTGGGTGGGCAACCTGCGTATGCTGCAGGCTGCCGGAATACCGCTCAACGGCCTGGAACCAGAGATCGAGCGCCTGCAGAATGAGGCCAAGACCGCCATTCTGGTGGCGGTGGATGGCAGCCTGCAGGGCGCCATCGGCGTCGCCGACACGGTCAAGGAAGGCTCTCAGGAAGCGATTGCCAGCCTGCACGCGCTGGGGCTGGAGGTGGTGATGATCACCGGCGACAACCAGCAGACCGCCGCCGCCATCGCCCGCCAGGTGGGCGTGGACCGCGTTCTGGCGGAGGTGCTGCCCGCCGATAAGGTCAACCAGGTGAAAGCGCTGCAGGAGCAGGGCAAGGTGGTGGCGATGGTCGGGGACGGCATCAACGACGCTCCAGCCCTGGCCCAGGCCGAAGTGGGCATTGCCATTGGCACCGGCACGGACGTGGCCATGGCGGCCGCCCCGGTGGTGCTGATCAGCGGCGACCTGCGCGGGGTGGAGCGGGCGCTCAAGCTCTCCCGCCGCACGCTGGGTACCATCAAACAGAACCTGTTCTGGGCCTTCTTCTACAACATCATCCTGATCCCGGCCGCGGCTGCCGGGCTGCTCAACCCCATGCTGGCAGCCGGAGCGATGGCGTTTTCGTCCGTGTTTGTGGTCAGCAACAGCCTGCGCCTGAAGCGAGTGAGACTGTAAAGTGCCTGTCCGCAGATAACGCACAGTATCGTAGATACGGGAAAACGCATTGAAGAACAGGTTTTAGGGCTCATAATCACCTGACCATATCTCTCCTTGAGTTATGAATTAATCCAAAACATCCCTGGGATTTCCTGTCCAGGGATGTTTTTCTTATCTGCGGAAATCTGCGTAATCTGCGGATAAATTCCCTTCGGTTAAATTCTTACTGCGGCGGCGTAATCGCTGTACCCGCCGGCAAATTCCTTGATCCTTCCCTCATCCAGCAGCAGGATGCGGTTCACCGTGCGGTCCAGGAAATAGCGATCGTGCGAGATCACCAGCACCGTACCCTCGAAATCTTCCAGGGCGTTCTCCAGCACCTCCGCCGAGGCCACGTCCAGGTTGTTGGTCGGCTCGTCCAGGAGTAGAAAATTGGCTCCAGAGAGCACCAGCAGCGCCAGCTGCAGCCGGCTGCGCTCGCCTCCGGACAGGTCGCCGATCTTCTGGCTGGCCTGCTGGTAGCTGAATAAATAGCGGATCAGGAAGGCGATGGCGTTCGATTCGCTCAGCGTGCTGGCGCAGCGCACTGCCTCCAGGGGAGTCTCCTGCGGGTCGAGAGTCTCGTGCTCCTGGGCGTAGTAGCCCACCTTCACGCTCGGTCCCAGAGTGATCTCACCGGCATCCGGCGCTTCTCGCCCCAGGATCAGGCGGAGCAGGACTGATTTCCCGGCCCCGTTCGGCCCGATCAGCCCCACCCGCTCGCCGTGCCACACCAGCAAATCCAGCGCATTCAGCACCTGGTTCTGCTGCTGGCGGTTGGTAAAGGATTTCTTCAGCCCCTTGATTTCCAGCACCTTATTCGAGCCCCGCCAGCCGTTGAGCTGCAGGCCCATCTTGCGCCGCTCCAGCACCGGCTGGTCGATCTTCTCCATCTTATCCAGCCGTCCCTGGATGGTATGGGCGCGTTTGGCGAACTTTTCGTTGTCATAAATCTTGCCCCACAGGGCATAGCGCTTGATCACCGTCTCCAGCCGCTCAATCTCGCGCCGCTGGACGCGGTACAGCTCCGTCTGGCGCGCCAGGCGCAGCTCCTTGTCGGCCACGTATCCGGAGTAATCGCCTTCGAATGTAGTCAGGGCGCCGTCTTCCAGCTCGGTGATGTGGGTGACCACCGCGTCCAGCAGGTAGCGGTCGTGCGAGACGATCACCACCGGGCCGGGGTACTGGTTGATCAGCCCTTCCAGGAAGGCCTTGCCTGCCAGGTCCAGGTGGTTATCCGGCTCGTCCAGCAGCAGCACATCCGGCCGCGCCAGCAGCAGGCGCGCCAGGCCCACCAGCTTCTTCTGCCCGCCGCTCAGCGCCCCGACCCGCGTCTCGAAATCGGTCGCGTCCATCCCCAGGCCTTGCAGAATTTCTTTGACCCGGTCCGGGTAGCGCTCGCCACCCAGGGCGCGGTATTCCGCCAGGCAGTGCTCCTGCATCGCCAGGGTCCGGTCGAGCAGTTTTGGATTGTTATATACCTGCGGTTCGCCCAGGCTGGTCTCGATCGTCTCCAGCTCTTTTTCAAGCTGTGCAACCCGCGGGTTTCCTGCCAGGGCAGCTTCCAGGGCAGTCTGCTCCGGGTCCAGGCTGGGCTGCTGGGGCAGGTAGCCCACCGATACGCCTCTGGCGCGCACCACCGCACCGCC
The DNA here is from genome assembly GCA_021849525.1 of Chloroflexota bacterium. Lineage (GTDB taxonomy): Bacteria > Chloroflexota > Anaerolineae > Anaerolineales > UBA4823 > JAJZSS01. Next base: position 4,528 of record JAJZSS010000055.1, on the reverse strand, counting down.
CGGCTCGGCGCTCAGCTCGCCTTCGATCAGCTTGAGCAGGGAGGATTTCCCCGCTCCGTTCGGCCCGATCAGGCCGATCTTCTGGTCGTGCTGGATCTCCCAGCTGAGCCCGCGGAAGATGGTCTTTGCACCGAGGATCAGGGTGATATTGGATAGGCTGATGGAGATCATGGTTGCTCCTGGATGGGTTATTCAACCCGATAAATACCTTTAATAGTTTACCGCAATCGTTCCTGCCAATAAAAAAGCCGCAGGCTTTCCTGCGGCTTGAGAGATTGTTCATTCAAAAATCAGACAAAGTATTCAATATGCTCAGCCAGCAGGCGCGTTTCGAAGAGGCTCGCTGGAAATACCCGAGATGGAGCCGATCGTACAGAAAGCGTATGCAGTGGATCTGAAGCTAATCATAGCGGGCGAATTATAACATCCAATCGGTCAAACTTCGGCAGACAGATGCCTGTTATCCTCCAAAACTGAGCATGAGAATGAACGCGACGACCGATAGAACTGCCAGGGAGAGGCCGGCAATAGCCCAACTACGACCGGAATTCCGCTTTAAGCCAGCCCACCCGAATCCGACCGCGAGTGCGATCATAAACGGTAGCGGCGCCATGCTGATAATCCGCAGCCAACCCGGAGGGTTGAAGTCGGTGAAGCTCGTGAAGCCAACCATTCCGACGCCCAGCGCGGTAAGAATTCCTGAAAGCAATGCAAGGATGCCGGGCAGCGCTCCGGGTTCCTTGGCTATCATTCCACTTTGAGTTTCCATGGGACCTGTTTTATTCTTTTTCTTCAAGCAGCAGTTGGTAGGCATTCGTGCCGGGTAATCTGCTCTCGGTCGCCAATTTTTCTGGCCGGGCCGATGACCCTTTTGATTAATTGGCCGGCGTCTGCTGCGTCTGCCAGGCTGATTCTGATTTAATTATACTCGAACCGTTACCGGTCCGTGAAAAATCCCTTTCCGACCTGCTGCCAGCTGCGCCGGCTCTTATGAAGGGCAGCAATATCCATAAAAAAAGCCACAGGTTGTCCTGTGGCTTGGGAACATATCAGCTCCGGTTAATCGTGGGACCTAGCCTCCTTCAAATGCTTTCTGCAGCTCCGCCAGGTCAAATTTTTTCATCTGCAGGAATGCTTGTGTAACGCGGCTGACTTGCTCAGGGCTGCCCTCGCGCATCATCCTGTCCATGGCTACCGGCGATACCTGCCAGGACAGGCCAAAGCGATCCTTCAGCCAGCCGCACACCTCGGCTTCCGGCACTGCCGAGAGTTTGTACCAGTAATAATCAATTTCCTCTTGATCCTCACAGTTCACCAGGAACGAGATCGCTTCATTGAAGGCGAATTCGTGCGCATAAGCGCTGTCCATCGCCGAGAACCATTGGCCCTCAAGCATAAAATCGGCAAACATCACGCTTCCTTCTTTATCAGGCTCCTGGCCCGGGCCGTAGCGTTGAATGATTCCCATTTTCGAATCATTGAAGACGGACAGGTATAAGTTGATCGCCTCTTCAGCGCGCCCGGCAACCTCTCCAACAAATAAGAGCGACGGCACGATAAACGGCCGCTCATCGCCTTCTGGATCGGTAAGGATGAGCTGCCAGGAAAGTCCAAACCTGTCCTGGATCCAGCCGTAGTGCTTGCTGAACGGATATTCCTGGAGCGGCATCAGCTCTGTGCCGCCCTTAGCTAATTTTTCCCACATTTCGTTGAGGTGCTGGCGCGCGTTTGGGTCGCGGGATGGATCGAAATTCACGAAAAATGATATCGAAGGGTTAATCTTGAACATTGGACCGGCTGATATCGCCATGAACGAATATCCTGCCAGCTCAAATGCAACGATATCGGTATCGCCAGACGGGGTATCGTGCAGGGTGGTGATGCGCGTGATCCTGGAATCCGGAAATACGGTGGTATAAAACTCGGCGGCTTCTACCGCTTCCCGATCAAACCATAAGTGGGGGATAATTTTCTGCATGGGATTGTTCCTCCAATCTGTTGTCAGGGTTCGCAGGATAATTGGTAAACCTGGCCCGAAAACCAGGTTCACTGGCTGAAATTGATCCGCTGTCCAACCAGCTGAGTGTAATGCGAGAAAATACAGTGCAATTGTCGTATTTTACCCCAAATTCCCAGGAATAAATCCACTGCCGGGGCGTTCTCACTCCCAACAACATTGTTAATCCATTGCCGGCTATTCATCTATTGACATTCCCCTTTAAGGGGGCTAAACTCAATACGTCGCCTTTAGTATAAGTTAAAAATCAGGAGTATTCCCATGGCAAATTTCACCCGCATGCCCAATTATGATGTGCGCAACGATGGCGCCGGCCCGTATGCCATCTTCTACTGCGATTCCTGCAGCCGCGAATTCCGCAGCCAGCCGGTTATTGGCACGGTGGTCACCCAGGACCTGAAGAAATCTGCCCTGGGTGGATTGCTGCGCAAGGTGCCGCTGGTGGGCGAAGAGCTGGCCGAGAACGTGGTCGGTGAGGACGCCCGCTACACCATGAAGCTCAGCCCCCAGCAGCTGGAGACCGCCTGGCAGCAGGTGCAGCCCCACTTCCGCCAGTGCCCCACCTGCCAGCGGGTGGTCTGCCTGACCGATTTCGATACCCAGGCCGGCTACTGCAACGATGACAGCCCGCGCCAGGGTGAGATTGCCGAATCGCGCGGCGTCCAGGCCGGCGCAGCCTTGAAAGGCTTTGCCAATGCTTTTGGTTTGGGGGATGTGGTGGAGAAAGCCTCCGAAGGCATGAAAAAGGCCCAGGAAGCTGCCGCAGCCAGCCTGGCAACCTGCCCATCCTGCGGTACTACCGCTCCCGCCGGTACCAGGTTCTGCCCGGAGTGCGGCACCGCCATGGTCCAGCCCGCCGTCACGGTGGCAAAGTGCCCGCAGTGCGGCGCCGATACCCATGGCGCCAAGTTCTGCCCGGAATGCGGCGCCAAACTGGAAGTTAAACCGCTGCTGGTCAACTGCCCAAATTGCGGAGCAGAGACCAAAGGCGCCAAGTTCTGCCCCGAATGCGGCCAAAAGCTGGTCTGAAAAAGGTGCGAGCTTAAAACAAAACCCCCTGGGGTTTTCCGAAACCCCAGGGGTTTGTTTATCGTCCAGTTATCGGGGCGAAGCGGTGAATTGAAGGGGTTCCTTCTAATCGAAAGCCGTTTCGCCTTTTTTTATCTGCCAGATCGAGCCTTACCGCGCGAACAACCCCATAATCCCGGCCGCGCTGATCCCCAGCATACCCAGCACCAGCCCGGCGATCAAGCTGACCACGATCTGGATCGCCCAGCCGATCAGCACGGTGATAATCGTCGATGTCCAGTCCAGGTCCAGGGCTTCCTTGATGGCAAAAAAGGCTGCCACCAGACCTGCGATCCAGGCCACGAACTGGATCGGGGCTGTGATGCATGCCAGCACCGACGCCAGCGCTCCCAGGACGCCCAGCACGGCGACGACACGCCACACAAACGCCAGCCCGGTGGTGCGCACCACTTCTTCAAAGGTCACTTGCGCCTTGAAGACATTTGCGCCCACCCAGGCAATCACGAAAGCCGAGATGCCGAAGCCGACCACGGCGAAGATTGTTCCCACCACCGCCCCCAGGAACATATTGGTGAACGAGCCGCCGCTGATCGCAGCTCCGCCCAGGGAGGCCAGAAAAGCTGAGACGGCGACGATCAGCCAGGCGTTGGTGGTGAAGCTCGTATCGTTCTCCACCTCAGCGTACACCCCCTTGCGAAACGTGAATGCTCCAATGATGCGGTCGATCAACATGGGTTTCCTCCTTAGACTGTGTTTTCCTGTGAAAAAAAATGATTGTGGGTTGTTCAGAAAATTATAACCCCGCTCCATATTTTTAGTTGTAGGGCGGACTTTCAGTCCGCCATAGCCGGTCGATTCCAGAGTCGGGTAGAAATTCCACCTGTCTGACACGAGCCAGACAGCTTGATCACCATTAATTTCTGGGATATGCTATACTCTTTTTTAGCTTTCCGCCAGACTTTACCGTTATCCTTCTCTCAGGGGTAGAGAATCGCATGCGTCCAACCGTTGAAAGCCGCCGCTCCACCTTCCACTGCCCGCGCTGCGGGCGTTTAATTAGCTATCGCGCCCAGTCCTGCCTGTACTGCAAGCTGCCGCGCCCCAGATTCATCGCCAACATTCCCATCTTCAGAGAGCTCCTGCACGGCGAAATCCGCTTTGGCGAAGGTGTATTCATCACCATAATCGCCCTCTATTTCACCGCCATCCTGCTGGATATCGGCGGCTCGCTGCGCACCGGCGGCCTGTTCGGCATGCTGGCGCCCAGCTCCGCCTCCCTGTACCGCCTGGGCATGGGCGGGTCGCTCCCCTGGGAGATGGGGCGCTGGTGGACCCTGCTCACCGCCACCTACCTCCACGGCGGTCTGCTGCATATCGCCTTCAACTTGATGTGGCTGCGTTCGATCGGTCCATTGGTGGAGGAGCTGTTTGGGCGCTCGCGCTTCTTCGTCATTTACACCCTGGCCGGGGTGGGTGGGGTCG